>PLIU01000328.1 GCA_003140095.1 Verrucomicrobiales bacterium
TCCGGCGATCAGCGCCGCGCAGCTTACCACGTTAATCATATTGGTTTTCATAGTTCTTAATATTCAAGTTGTGATAGTTTTTTTCCAACACGCAACTTTTGACCAATCGGGCGGGGAAGTCAAACGAAAAATGCAACTTTTTTTGGACTATTTGATATTCTCTGGTTTTCCTTGTTCTTCTACAGGCAATTTGTTTGAGCCGGATCTTGGGAGCTATATGGAATATGGGCAATTTGGCATGGGGCATGCTGTTAACAAACCGGCTAAATGCCAATTTAATTCCTATCACAATAACTACACACTAATTGGCTGCAACTCTGCGGTCATCCCTCTTTCTCCGTCTGCGGAGACACTCCCCGTGGCCCGAAGCGACCTCAAAGCGTTCCGTTGTCAACCATCTGCGGGTCCGCCCCACCGTGTCGCAACAACTTTTCGCGCACCAAGCGTTGCGCCAAAACTTGACGTGCTCTAACATGGTTCCATGCCGAAGGATCAAAAGTGATGAGCAAGCCACGAGGGGGTTCGCCAGCGCGACTGCTGATTGGCTTTGTTCTAACGATCGTGCTGGCGGGAGAGGCGCGGACCGGATACGCCGCGGCGGATGCTCCGCGCGGCTTGAAGACGGGGTTTCTCTACGGCGACATCTATTTGAAGCACCAGACCGGGGCGGGTCACCCGGAGAGGCCGGAGCGCCTGACAGCCATCGTCGAAAGGTTGAAGCAGAAGGGGTTGCTCAATGAATTGGTTGCCCTGAAGCCAGTGCCGGCCTCGACGGAATGGATTCACACGGTCCACACCCAGGAATACATCGAGCGGGTCAGGAAGGATTGCCAAGTTGGGACCGGGTATGTGGATTCGCCGGATTCGCCCGCCTCGGCTGATTCATACCAGGTGGCCCTCAACGCGGTGGGTGGCGTGCAAGCCGCTATTGACGCTGTGATGGAGGGGAAGATACAGAACGCCTTTTGCGCGATCCGCCCACCGGGCCATCATGCGCTGAAGGACAGGGCCATGGGTTTTTGTTTGTTCAACAACGTGGCCATCGCCGCGAAGTACATTCAGCAGAAGCACAAGCTGGCCCGAGTGCTGATTGTGGATTGGGATGTGCATCATGGCAACGGAACTCAGGCCATTTTCGACGAGGAACCCACGGTCTTTTACTTCTCGGTCCATCAATCGCCTTTTTATCCTGGGACGGGCAACGCGGAGGATAAAGGGGTGGGCAAAGGCCTCGGATCGAAGATCAACGTGCCGCTCCCGGCCGGTTGTGGCGACGCGGATTACAGGAAGGCATTCGAGGAACGATTGAAACCGGCAGCAGCGGCCTTTAAGCCGGATTTCGTGCTCATCTCAGCGGGGTTCGACGCCGCTGGCGGCGATCTGCTGGGCGAGATGAAAGTGACTCCCGAAGGCTATGCGGAGCTGACCCGGATCGTCAAGGTCATCGCCGAGGAGTCTTGTCATGGCCGGCTGGTTTCGATGCTTGAGGGAGGCTACAACACGGAAGCGCTGGCAGCATCCGTCGAGGCCCATGTGCGTGTCTTGATGGGCCGCACCGCGCCATAGCCGGACCCTCAACTCCGGAGATGTTATTTCGGCCGTCTTAGGTGTTTAGCTGAATGAAAATTTGCTCACCGTCTTCACTTGTTTCGATCTCCACTCGTGGCATCTTGTTCATCAATTATGTCAGCTTGGACCGGTTTCAAACCCAAACACCGCCGCCGCGTATTGCTGGTCTTCCCGCGATACGCCAAGTCGTTCGGCACCTTCGACCATGCCTTCGCTCTGCTCGGTGTGCGCGCCTTTATGCCGCCACAGGGCATCTTGCTTATCGCCGCCCTGCTGCCGCGCGAATGGGACATCAAGTTCGTTGATGAGAACGTCCGGCCTGTCCGGTCCGATGAGCTGGACTGGGCTGACGTGGTGTTCCTTTCCGGCATGCACGTCCAGCGGGGACGAATCAACGAGTTGAACCAGCGCGCGCACCGGGCCGGCAAACTCACGGCGTTGGGAGGGCCTTCCGTCTCCGCCGCACCGGAGTTTTACCCAGAGGTGGACCTGCTCCACTGCGGTGAAACCGGAGACGCCACCGCGAGGCTCTTCGAGCATCTGGACCAAACGGTGGACCGTCCGCCAAAACCATTGGAATTTCGCACTGGCGAGCGCCTGCCTTTGAGCGAATTTCCCTCGCCCGCTTACGAACTACTCCAGGCTGACCATTACCTGATGGGCAGCATCCAGTTCTCCAGCGGATGTCCATTCACCTGCGAGTTCTGCGATATTCCGGGGCTATACGGGCGCAAGCCAAGGGCCAAAACGCCCGCCCAAGTGATCGGTGAATTGGATCTCTTGCGCGACGCAGGCATCTATTCGGTTTACTTTGTAGATGACAACTTTATCGCCAATCCCAACGCCGCGCTGGAACTGCTGCCACATCTGGTAGAATGGCAGAAGCGACATGGCCGCCCGTTCCGTCTGGCCTGCGAGGCCACCCTCAACATCTCGATGTACCCAAAAATCCTCGAACTCATGCGCCAGGCCGGCTTCATCACGGTGTTTTGCGGCACCGAGACGCCTGAACCGGCGGCGTTGCGGGCCATGAAAAAGACGCAGAACCTGCGCCGGCCGATTCTGGAAAGCGTTGAGACCCTCAACCGCTATGGCCTGGAAGTCGCCTCGGGCATTATACTTGGCTTGGACACCGACACCCCCGAGACGGCCGGGGCGATTCTCGACTTCGCCCGCGAATCGCAGATCCCCCTGATGACCGTGAACCTGCTTTACGCCCTCCCCAAGACGCCGCTCTTCGAGCGCCTCAAACGGGAGGGAAGAATCCTGAGCGATCCGGAGGGCGATTCCAATATCGCCTTCCTCGAACCCAGGGCGACGGTGGTGGAGAGGTGGCGGCGGGTCATCGCGCACCTATACGAACCGGCCAATGTTTATGCACGTTTTTTGACTCAAACCCACAGCACCTATGCCAACCGGCTCGCGCCGGAGAACGCCTTCCAACAATTGACCTGGCGCAACGCCCGGCGCGCCGTGCGGATTTTTAGCCGCATTATCTGGCACGTCGGCTTGCGCAGCGACTACCGCCGGCATTTTTGGAAGATGTTTTGGAGTCTGATTTGGAAGGGGCAATTGGAGACCATATTCCACGTCACCATCGTCGCCCATCACCTCATCTCCTACACCCGCGAGGCGCTTCAAGGCAGGGGGCAAGCCTCAAACTATTCCCTCCAAACAGTGGAAGGCTTAGGCACTGGATTTGCTCAGAAAGCGGAGGCCAGCGCACGCCAATGATTTCTTGATTCCCTTCGCCTTAGATACTAAAGTCGAACCATGAAGGCGATTGCCCTAAGTGATCTGGTTTTCTATCGCCACGATGGAGCAACGCTTTCCGTTGAACGGGCTGACATGCGTTTAGAGAGCGACAAATCAAAAATTGAATTGTTCATGGTCGCCATGGGAAAGCAGGTGCGGGGCAAAGGACGCATTTATTTCACCGGCGGCGCGACGGCCGTTCTTCATGGCTGGCGAAACATGACCATTGACATTGACATCAAGCCCGATCCGGAACCCGCCGGTCTTTTTGAAGCCATTGCCGCGTTGAAGGAAGAATTGGATGTGAACGTGGAATTGGCTAGTCCGGATCAGTTTATTCCCGCCATTCCGGGCTGGTCTGAACGCAGTTTGTTCATTGCCATTCACGGGTTGATTGAGTTTTTTCACTACGATCCTTACGGCCAGGCTTTGGCCAAACTGCAACGAGGACACGAACGCGATTTGCAGGACATTCAGTCCCTCTTGCGGCACGGTTTGATTCAAATGGGCCGCTTGCGCGAACTCTTTCATTTGATCGAACCGCACATCATCCGTTATCCGGCCATTGACGCCGAGGCCTTCCGCGCCGCTGTCAGTCAATTCTATAATGACAACCGATGACCTGATGACCGGTCTGCCGGGTGAAAAACTGGTGCGTCAGGGTCTGGCCGATTTCCAATCCGGCCTCTGCACCATTCCCGCCTGCCTGGTTCGCATCGCGCGGCCCCGGTTAAGCCGCGCCGGTCTGATGCCTCAAAGTGTTCCCGGCAAGTGTTCCGAACCCGAACTGCAATTATATCATTTGCTCAAGCTGGAACGCGGCGACGCTTATTCCCGCTACAACTCTTTGCTGCGCGAACTGGTCAGTTTTGAAAATGCGCTGGACCGGCGAATTCGCAAAACCAAATATTGAAATTGGGGAGGCAAAACGAATTAGGTTTTTTTGCCATACCCAGAAATACGCAGAAATACCCATCAATTCCCAGAGATGCCGGCATATCCCGGTAAATGCCTTTAGTCGAAAAACCTGTAGTGCGCTGTAAAACTAATGTTTAAAATAACACTAAATAATCTTTATTTAAAACACAAATGAAAATAAACTTTGTTGGCGCAATATCGTTTGATCAGAATTCTTGGGAGCCCAGTCGTCCCGGCCGCATTTTTTTGGGTCCCGCCAAAAACCCTGGAGCACGCATGGCTGCCAGGTTCGCTTTGGCCGCTCAATGCTTGGGAAAATGAACAATGGATTTGTGGACACACAGCAGGTTGTTGCCATCCATGTAGATCAATCGATATTCCGCGTTAATCAACTCACGGAACGGACGGGGCCGGCCGTTGTTTCTCAGCAGCATCAGCTCCGGCTTGTACCCATTCAACTCCCCGCTCAACCGCATCGATGCCAATCCCCCTTTACTTCTTCGGCGATGGCGGCTTCGGCAGGCGCTTGAGTTCAGACACGGCGAAGTAATATTCATCGTCCCCCTTTTGTCGGGCATCCTGGCATTTCTGAAGCCAGGGGCGCGCGCCGAGTTGGTCGCCCCGGCTCAGGTGCGTCATGCCAATGTAGTAATAGGCCAGGGCCTTTTTCTCGTCGGCGTCGCCGCTTTTCTTGGCCGCGGCGAGCAATGCTGTTTCGTCGATGCGCCCGACTATGAATTGGCCAAGCATCTTGGGCCAGCCATAGTCCACGCCGGGCACGCCTTCCGGCCGAACTCCGACAACTTCCACGGACATCAGGCTGGTCGCGGGATCGGAAGTTTCGCCGGCCGTGGCGGCGAGTTTGGTTTCTGCGGGTGGCGACTCCATCGCCCGCCACAATAATGTTTGACGATACAGCCGCTCCCAGGGTGAATAATCAGGCCGCAATTCAATGGCTTTGTCGTAGTTGGAAACGGCCTCGGTGAAAGCACCCTGGTATTCCATGACCGCGCCAAGGTCCGACCAGGCATCAGGATTGCGCGGGTTGTATTCCAGGGCGCGATTGAAATCGGCCAATGCGCCTTTGAAATCCTCCAGGCCCCATTTATATTCACCCTCGCGCAGAAAAAAGCCATCCGCCTCCAACCGCACGTTGTCGGCGACTTTCCAATTTCCGGCGGGGGGCGCGGCCGCCCCTTTCTTATATTTGACTGATTTTTCCGCCAACAGAGGGGGAACCGTTGTCAGCGGGCTCTTGGGATGGACGTAGGCCCAGCCGTTCCGGCCATCAACGATCAAATCCAGGCGCGACAACGCACCCGTGCCCAGAGACCAGACCGTGGCTTCGTCCGCCGGGATTTCGTCAAGCAATCGGCCCGCGTCTTCGCCCCCCATGTCCTCGATGGCCACGTCGGTGACGGTCAGCGGGCCCAGCTCCACTTTGTCGGCTGCCGCTTCGTGCTTGGTGGAGATGATGAGGGGCAAGGCCCAAACTTTGCGTGACACCATCGTGGCCAGAGGATGCGCCTGCGTCCATTCCTTCCATGGCGTGGGTGCCAGCATAATGGACCTATTGTCGGCCGTATCAATATAAAGGACGCCCTTTTTGCCGCCGGCCAGCGGCACTTCGAGCGCCAGGAAGCCGGCCGGCACGACCCGCCATTTAAGCCAATCCGCGGTCTCGGGCGGCAATTGCTCCACGCGGCGGATGACGCGCTGATCGGAGTCAAACACAAGGATATTGTTCCGCACTTCCGGCCAGCCCACCACGCCTTCCAGAGATTTTGTGACCTGGTCGTAAAGGCCTTTGAATTGACGGTAAAGGAACGGATGGGAAATCTTGACCAACTGGCGCAAAACCCACGGCACGTTCTGAAGCGGGTCCCGAAAAACGAGAATCGGCGCGCTGAACTCTTGGCCGCCGGATTTCACCTGGGTCAACGCCGAAAACGGATCGCCTTTCAAGCCGAGCCGGTTGGCGCCTTCTTCCAAGACAAGCGAAGCGCCGAGGCTGCTGATGAAAATCATGCGGGCCGGGCGGCCGTTGATTTGGACCGTGTAATCCACAAAGTTGGTGGACAAGTCAACCGACCATGCCCTGGTCACAAGCACCGCCGTCGCCAGAACCCTGAGAACCAGTGTCTTCATGGCGCAGGTTATGCCTAAAGCCGCCAGGCAATTCAATGCCTTTGCGGGACGATCCGCCGGTAACATGGTCGGGCGCTTTGGCCTGCGCCTTCATTGCTTTGTCTTGATGGACAATCATTACCATTTGATCGTTGGTGCCGCCAAAAAACTTGTCGCATCTCCTAATGATGCTCTTCGCATTGACAACGGCGGTTCTCTCTCGATTGATACTAGCCTTTTAAATCATGAAAGTTGCGTAGCGAATTGGGAATACCTTAGGAATATCGTGAATAATACCAGTGGAAAGCATAGTAAAGTGGTTTGCATGTTTATTAACTGTCAGTTTGCTGGATTAGTGGATTCCGCGACAACGTCAATGATAGTCAAGCAACACTGCGCCTTGGCCATTCCACGTCTAGACGACCTGTGCCACACGGTTTATTTGGCTTCCAAATATGACAGTTCAAAAGACACTCCTGTTGCGCCAATATATCTGATGATAGGAGAGTCCTTTAGAGATGCAATGATTCAATTTGTGAAGAGTGACACTTGCTCTGGATGCACTGATGTTTGGGTTGCGACGTGCGATCAAATTCACAGCAGCGCTCATGTCTCTACAAGATAGGCCTTCAAGTTGTAGGCATTGAGGTCGCACCTAAACATTCTACATTTGAACATCAGCAAAAGGCATCAGTGAGCGCCATTCCGGTCCTCGGAAGTTGGTATTTCCTGCAGTAGGCCGCCAATCGCAGACTTTGGACCAGCTTTTCTGTCTGCGGTTCCAGACCCAGATTGCCGCAACAAGAATTATCCCCTGCGAATGGTGGTCCTGCAAATGCGTCGCTAAAGCTTCGCGGTTGCAGCTTCCTGGCGCGCCCAGGCGTCGGCTTCCAAAATCTGCTCCAGGCGGGGATGGGCCGTGACGGCATGACGATCCATCACCCGCCCCACCAACTCGCCGATCTGGGGAAAATTAATGCTCCGTTTGACAAAGGCGTTGACCGCCACTTCGTTGGCGGCATTGAGCACCGCGGGCAGCGTGCCTCCGATCTCCCCCGCCTTCCGCGCCAGGTCCAGCGCGGGAAATCGTTCCCGGTCCGGGTCCTCGAAGGTCAATTGACCCAGCCGCGCCAGGTTGGTTTGCACCCGCTGGCTGGCCACGCGTGCCGGATAGGTCAGCGCGTATTGGATCGGCAGGCACATGTCCGGCGTCGAAAGCTGCGCCAGCATCGAGCCATCCACAAATTCCACCATCGAATGCACCACGCTCTGGGGATGCACCACCACCCGCACCCGCGCCATCTCGATGTCAAATAACCAGCGCGCCTCGATCATTTCCAATCCCTTGTTGAAGAGCGTGGCGGAATCGATGGTGATCTTCCGCCCCATGACCCAGGAGGGATGCTGCAAAGCGCGCTCGACGGCGATGGCGGCGAACTCCTCCTTGGGCGTGGTCCGGAACGGGCCGCCCGATGCTGTCAACCACAAGGCGCGCACCGACGACGGCGCGTGGCCGTCCAGGCACTGGAAAATGGCCGAATGCTCGCTGTCCACCGCCAGCACCCGCACCCCGTTTTTCCGGGCCTCGTTCATGACGATTTCACCGGCCATGACCAGGATTTCCTTGGAGGCGACGGCGATGTCCTTGCCCGCGCGGATGGCGGCCAGGGCCGGTTGCAACCCGGCGGTGCCGACGATGGCGATGAGCACGATGTCCGCCGAAGGCAAGGTGGCCAGCTTGAGCAAGCCTTCCTCGCCCGCATAGACGCGCGTGGAAGTGCCCAGCGTATTCTCCAACTCGCGCGCCTGGCGCGGGTCGCTCAGCGAGATGGCCTCAGGCCGGTGATGGAGCGTTTGCTTCAGGAGCAATTCGCCGTTGTTGCCGGCGGCCAAGCCGACGAGCCGGATCTGGTCCGGCAAATCCTCCGCCACCTTGAGCGTGCTCGTGCCGATGGAACCGGTGGAACCAAGAAGGACGACCTTTTTCATGACATTTCTGCAGGCAGAGGTGCTCCGCTGCCGGGGCGAAGTCAAGCGCAATGGACCGGCAAACCTGCTCCAGCCCAACATACCTGCTTTTTCGCCAGCGCGGCCGTCCTTCATTCGAAATCCTAAATGAATCGCTTTGGCAAAAAAGCCGGCCGGGGGTGGCTGAGATAAAACTGGGGGCTGGCTAGACTTGGGTGGCTCGGCGGGCTATGTCCCGAAGGGACATCCTGACAATAGCCCGGCGTTTTCAACAGATTTCTCGGAGGGGCATCTCACATAGGACAAGCGCGATATCCAGCCGTCCGTTCGGGACTTGTGCAATCCCAAGGCGTCCTTCCCGGCGTTTCAATTTCAACGCCGGCCTATTGTCAGGATGTCCCTTCGGGACAAAGCCCGCACAAATCTAGCCAGCCCCCACTTTTATCTCGTCCACCCGGCACGAATTGATTTTTCACGATTGCCCGATGATCACTCCGACCAGGAACACCAAAAATCCCCCCAGCCCGACTTGCAGGATCGCGGAGGACAGAGGCGTGTCCATGAAACGGTGCCGCACCCAGGAAATGACCCCCAATTCCACGCACACCACGCAGATGGCAATACCCGTGGCTGTGCGCACGTTGTCGATGAGGTAGGGCATCGTGTGACCCAAACCGCCCAAGGCGGTCATCATTCCGCACACGAATCCGCGCGTCCACGGATGGCCCCGCCCGGTCAAAGTGCCGTCGTCGGACAAGGCTTCCGCAAAACCCATGCTGATGCCGGCGCCCAGGCTGGCGGCCAACCCCACCAAAAACGTCGGCCAACTCTTGTGCGTCGCCAGGGCCGCGGCAAACAGCGGCGCCAAAGTGGAGATCGAGCCGTCCATCAATCCCTGGAGTCCCGGCTGAACAATTTGCAGCGCGAAAAGTCTTTTCGCTCGCGCCACTTCGCTGCCGCTCAATTCGGCCTCGGTCATGTGTCCTGCCACCTCCACGTGGTCTCGCTCCTCTTCGGCCAGATCCCCGAGCAATTGCCGGATGCCCACATCGGTGGTCTGGCGGGCCGCCACCTCGTAGAATTGTTTGGTTTCCATCTCGATTAGCTCCGCCTGTTTCTGCGCGGCCTTCAGGCTGAGCGGGCGCATGCGCCAGAACGGCTGCCGCTTGACAAAGCCCCTCACGTCCTCGCGGCGGATCAGCGGAATATGGTCGCCGAAACGGGCGCGATAAAGGTCCAGCAGGCGGTGGCGATGCGTGTCTTCCTGGCGTCCGAGTTGGCGGAATTTCTCGGCCTGTTCCGGGAAACGCTCGCGCAAACCGTCTGCAAATTCGTCGAAAATGTGGGCGTCTTCCTCCTCCAGCGCCACGGCCAGCGCCAGGATTTCACGTTGGTCCAGACTTTGAAATGAGCGCATAAATGGTTCGATAAGGGTCTTGGCTAAAACTTCAAATTCCAGTCGTCTCGCGTATATTTTTCCTCGATCAACCCCTGGCAGTCCGGCGCCTCAGACAGCGGCGTATGCGCCCCCCAGGCCTCGCGCAACGCGTCTTGGACCGCTGATGCAGCCACCTCCAGGTTCATCAAAAAGCGGTCATGCGCGCGGCCTGCCCGATAGTCTGGCTGGCGCGACGGAGTATGCAAGAATCGATCCATCAGACCAAGGTCGAAGTGCAGCAGGTAAGTGCCGTGAAAAACCAGCGCGTGGCGTTTGCGCCGCTGCGCGTTGCCGGAAAACTTCAACCCGCCGACGGCCAAATCCGTGCAGCCCATGACTTCCACGGGCCGGCGCAGAACACCGGCCAACGCCGCGCGCTGCCGCTCCATGATGAGGCGGTTGGCGCCGGTGATGGACGCCAACGACGGGTGGCCGTCAATCCTGAGCACCAGCGCATAATTCAGGCAGCCCGGCCCTTGCAAAACCGCGCCACCGCCGCTGCATCGGCGGAAGACGCCCAGGCCCGCCTGGCGGCACGCCGCCAAATTCACTTCCCGCGCCACGACATTGGAATATCCGGCCACGACAAAACATTGCTCCGGCTGCCAAAAGCGCAAGACCTCCGCGCCGGAGCCGTCCTCGCACGCGTCCAGCAAAGCCTCGTCGCACGCCAGATTGGCGGCGGCGGAGGCGAGCGTGAGATCAAGATGTCGCATGATGGCGCTAATATTCCTGATCCTCATTTTAATACCAACTTCCTGATTTCCAGGTTTATTTCAGTAGATTCCGGCCTAAAGTAAGACCGCGCATGAAATCCAAATCCAAACGCGTGCTGGACCTGCTCCGCTCCTTCGAATCGCCCAACATGCTCTGGATCGAGCTGGACGGCTCGTGGCCCATTGTCTGGGAAAGGGCCAAAGGCACGCGCGTGTGGGACGCCGACGGCCGGGAATACATCGACTTGACAGCGGCGTTTGGCGTGGCGGCGGCAGGACATGCCAACCCGCGGGTCGTCGCCGCCGGGCGGCGCCAGTTGCGTGTGCTGCCGCACGCCATGGGGGATGTCCATCCGCACGCGCCCAAGGCGGAACTGGCCCGCGAATTGAGCCAGATCACCTTTGAACGCTGGAGCGGCGGACGCTTCTCAGGCAAAACCATCTTCAACAATTCCGGTTTCGAGGCGGTGGAGGCCGCGTTGAAAACCGCCCTGCTGGGGACGGGCCGGCGGGGCATCGTGGCCTTCACCGGAGGCTATCATGGGCTTGGTTACGGCGCGCTCAACGCCACCCATCGCCCCTTCTTTCGCGCGCCCTTTCAATCACAGTTGGGGCGCTTTGGCCGTTTCGCGCCCTTTCCAAAATGCAACGAGGATCTGCCGCCGTTGCGGGCGCGGCTGCGCAAGCTGCTGGCGGGTCAACGATGCGGCGCGGTCGTGGTCGAGCCGATCCAGGCGCGCGGCGGCATCAAAGTGCCACCGCCGGATTTTCTGCCGATGTTGCGCGCCTTGTGCGATCAACACGGCGCGTGGCTCGTCCTGGACGAAATCTACACCGGCTTCGGACGGACGGGGAATTGGTTTGCCTGCGAGGCGAGCGGAGTGATGCCGGATTTGATCTGCCTGGGCAAGGCTTTGACCGGCGGATTTCCGCTCTCGGCCTGCGTCGGGCGCGCGGATTTGATGGACGCGGCCTGGCCGGCTTCGACGGGCGAGGCCATTCACACCAGCACCTTCCAGGGCAATCCCGTCGGCTGCGCCATGGCGCTGGCGCAGATCGCGGAGATTGGCTCCCGGAAGTTGCCGGAACACGCCGCGGCCTCAGGCATTTTTTTGCTTGATTTAATGCGCGAGGAGATTTCGCGGCCGGGCCTGCGCGTCGAAGCCCGGGGCCGCGGCCTGATGGCCGGGTTGGAGATAAAGAACGACGACGGACTCGCGATGCGGGCTATCAAGAAAATGTTGCGGCGCGGATTCATCCTGCTGCCGGAGGGCGCGCGCGGCAACGTGATCAGTTTCACCCCGCCGCTGACCATCAGCCGGACGGAACTGGCCGCGGCGGTCCGCGCCTTGAAGGAATCGCTCTCGTGAAGCTTTCCGAAATGAAACTGGCGCTGGCCGAACACGGCTTGAGATTGACCAAGTCGCTGGGTCAAAACTTTCTGCACGACCAAAACCAGATTCGGCGGATTGTCAGCGCGGCGGAAACAGGGCCGGCGGACAAAATCCTGGAAATCGGCCCCGGCCTTGGGCCTTTAACCGAACTGCTGGCCGCCAAGGCCGGCGAAGTGCTGGCCATCGAGAAGGACAAGCGGCTGTTTGATTATCTGTCGCAAAAGTTTTCCACTCTCTCCCATCTCAAGCTGCTCCATGCCGACGCGCTGGAATACCTGAAGCACCATCGCCGTTGGCGCGATTGGAAGCTGGCGGCCAACCTGCCCTACTCGGTGGCGTCGCCGCTATTGGTCGAACTGGCCTGGGCGGAGGAACCACCGGAGCGCCTGACGGCCACCTTGCAACTGGAAGTCGCCCGGCGCATTGACGCCGCCACCGGGAGCGAATACTACGGCGTGCTGGGCTTGCTGCTGCGCTTGCGTTACGAATCGCGCGGCTGGTTCAAGATTCCCGCCGCCTGTTTTTTTCCCGTGCCGGAAGTCGATTCGGCATGTATTGTCCTGGCGCGCCGGGCGGAACCGCTGCTGGCCACGGCCTTGCACGGAACATTTACGCGGATCGTCAAGCGCGGTTTTTCGCAACGGCGCAAAATGATGTTCAAGCTCTTGAAAGAGGATTGGCCGGAAGACGCATTGCGGCGCGGCTTTGACGTAGCCGCCCTGGCGCCGCGAACACGGGCCGAGGAAGTCAGCCTGGAACAATTCGCGCGCTTGACGGAAGCTCTTTGCCTATGAGCGAGGAAATTTTTGACATCGTCGATGAACGCGACGAAGTCATCGGGCGGCTGCCGCGCTCGCGAGTGCATCGCGAAGGGCGCAACCACCGGGCCGTCCACGTCCTGGTCTTCAACGCGCGCGGGGAGATTTTTCTGCAAAAGCGCTCGATGACCAAGGACAGTTTTCCCGGCGCGTGGGATTCGTCGGCCTCCGGGCACGTGGCCAGCGGCGAGGATTACGACGCCTGCGCCGTGCGCGAATTGGGCGAGGAACTGGGATTGGTCGTGGAGGCGGCGCCGGCGCGCTTGCTCAAGATCGCCGCCTGCGCCGCGACCGAGCAGGAGTTCGTCTGGGTTTACCGGCTGCAATCCGAAGGACCGTTTGTGTTGCATCCGGAGGAAATCGAGCGCGGCGAGTGGTTCACGCCCGCGCGCGTCACCGAGTTGACCAACCGGCAGCCCGGCGATTTCGCCAGCGGCTTTGTGCTCATTTGGCAGAAGATGGCCGGCTTGAGTTAAACACGGCGACAAAAGTAATTGACCCCCGCCGCGTGAGGGCACGCGGACTACAACCGCCCGCTGTAGGCCGGGGTCCCCTGACCCGGCGGGCGAAATCAATTCTGTCGCTGCGTATAGTCAGTGGATTGGGGGGATTTATGGGTTGGCCGCCGGCGTAAAAAATCAGAAGGGCCGGGTTTTTGGCCCGGCCCTGCCGACTGAGAACAACGTTAAAAATCTTTTCGGTCACCCAAGGCAGCGCTGCGGACATCACGCTTGACACACACACGGAAACCCCGCATTTCGCCCTGTCAACGTGAACAGCATACCTCATCCCCGCCAACGCGAAAGTCACCAGTACTGGTG
>PLIU01000006.1 GCA_003140095.1 Verrucomicrobiales bacterium
TTCAATTACGGCTACGACCTGGTCGATTATAAGGAGCATCCCTGCAGCTGCGGCGCGGCGGAGTGCGCCGGCTACATCGTAGCGGAGGAGTTGTTCGCGCAGGTCAGAAGCGGTCAGCGTCAAACTTTGCCGAAAAATTTCTGAATCTCAGCCGCCGGCGCGCGCGCGATCAATTCCAATGGCGATTGATCGTACCAATCGCGGGGCAGATGNNGTTTCGTCGAAATAGCGGCGCAAAAGTTCCCGCTCAAAAGAAACCTGCGGCAAAGCGGGCGAGACGATATAAACCGCGCTCAGAAGTTCGCCCGGATAATCGACGCCCTCGGCGTACATGCCGCCGAGGACCGCGAAAAGCAAGACGCCCGCGCGCGGCGCGGAAGCGAGAGACTGGAGAATGCTCTCGCGCTCGTGTGGGAGCAAATTCGGACGTTGCACGATCAAGCTGGCGCGAATCGGCGGCATCTTCTCCGCCACTTGCCGCAGGAATTGATAGCTTGGAAACAAGACCAACCCGTTGCCGGCCTGGGCGTCCGACATTTGCGCCACCAAAGTGGCGATGAGGCCGTAGTTGTGGGCGCGCGCGGCGAAGGTGGTGCGCACTTGCGGCAGGATCATCACCTTGCGGTTCTCGCGCGGAAAGGGCGGCGGCAGAGTGATGGCATGCGTGCGCTCCTTTTCCAGGCCCAGCAGGCGCCGCGTGACCTCGACCGGCGAAAGCGTGGCGGAAAATAAAATGGCCGAGGCCGCGGCCTTGAAAACTGGCGCGATGGCTCGCGCCGGGTCCAAACAAACCAGCGCCAACCGGACGCCGGCCGGTCGTTTTTCCACCAGGCACGCAAAGCCAGGGCCGAACAAATTCAAGATCGCCATAAAGCGTTGCCAGGCAAAATGCAGATCGACGACCGGGTCTTCCGCCAGGGCCAGCTTGGTCTCCCGTTTCCAGGATAGGTAACGGATAAACTCGGGCTCCCACTGTTTCCACAGCGCGCGCAACTCGTGCGCCGGCGGCGGCGCCTCGCCGATGGGCGCGGATTCCTCCAGTGCGCCGGCGGATGTTTTCAACAATGCGGCGGCTTCCTCCACGATGCGCGAGAGTGCCTGGAATAATTCGCCCGGCTGCAGGAGCAGGCGTCCGGCCACGTCCCGAAATCCCTCTTGCAACAATTCGGGTGAGAATATCTGGCGGGCGCGATCGGCCAGATTGTGCGCCTCGTCGATCAATAGCACGGCCGAGGCCAGCCCTTCCCGATCCAAATGGCTCAGAGCGGCGCCGGGATCGAAGACGTAGTTATAGTCCGCGGTGATGGCATCCGCGCGCCGGGCCAATTCCAACTGCACCTCAAAGGGGCAGACTTTCTCCTGTTTGGCGGCGGCGAAAACGGCGTCGGGATCAAAGTGGGAAAGGCTTTCGCGCAGGCGGTCAAGAAGACCCGATTTTTCCATTTTGGCGGGGTAATCCCTGGCGTAAGGACAAAAATCTTCATGACAAAGGACGCGGTCATTGGCGCACATTTTTTCCTTGGCGCGAATGTGCGCGGTGCGAAACGCGCCGCCGGCGTTCAAGGCGCGGAAAATGGAAACCGCCATCCTCTGTTGCAGGGTCTTGGAAGTCAGAAACACGACTTGCCGGCCCTCGGCCAGACCATGCAGGAGGGCCGGGTAAAGGCTGGCCGCCGTCTTGCCCGAGCCGGTGGGAGCTTCGACGAGCAAGTGTCCGCCGGAGTGGAGGGACTGGCCGACGGCGTCCATCATTTGTTGTTGACATGGCCGCGGGCTGGCGTGGGGAAAGGGCATGTTGGCGGTGGCGGTGGCTTTTTGCTCCTGGATTTTGAGTTCCGCCCGCCACACCGCCAGCAGTTCGCGCAGCCGCGACTGCAGTTCCCGCTCCAGGACGTCTTCGGGGCAGGGCACCGCCAGCGCGAACTCGTCGCCATTGGCAAGGTCCACGTAAATCAGCGAGCCGGCCACCGGCGAGTGGCCCATTCGCCGCCACAAATGGCAATAAATTCGCAATTGGCGCTGATGACTATCGAGGACCGAACCGGAGCCTGGCAGGTAGGCCGATTTGAATTCTTCCACCAACCAACCGCCGTCGTCGTGTTGGACGCAGCCGTCCAGGCGCCCGGTGACCAGCGCCGTCCAATCTTCCACCGGCCAGCGCTCCTGGAGATGGACCTCGCACCGGTAGCCGGGCTGGGCGGCGCGCCGCTGGTTGAGGACGCGCGCGTGCAATTCGGCGCCCAAGCCGAGGCGATGCCAGCCCTCGCCGCGTTCAAAGCCGATGCGGCGGAAGCCATCCCGCTCGGCCAATTCCCGGACCGAGACTTCAAAAACCCTGGATGCTGGATCAAATTTCAGAATCGCCTTATTCGATGAACCAGAATAGCAGGATATCCGCAGCGGACGAAGTTGATTTTGCGGTCAATGGGAGATAGAGTTTTGGCATGAGCACTGTTATAGAAATCAGCGCGGCCATAGACAAGTTGGATGTGAAGAGCAGGTCGAATTGCTCCGAATTCTGCCGCAGAATTTGAAGATTTCGATGATCGATTTGGCGTGGACCCGGCTGGCGGAATCCGCTTTTGAATTCTGGAACAATACCGAAGATGCCATCTACGACCAACTTTAAACGCGGCGACATGCTGGCGCCCTTTCCCTTCACCGATTTGAGCAGCGCCAAGCAGCGGCCTGCTTTGGTCGTTTCGTCCGATGTCTTGAATGCCACGAGCGATGATGTGCTTGTGGCGGCCATCAGTTCTCAAATCCCCTCCAAACTGACCGCCGAGGAGTTTTAGCGCCGTTGAGGGGCGCATCAAGCCGCAACCTGGCGGGCCTGGCGGTGGGCGGCTTCGCAGACGCGCACGAAGGCCGGCAAGGTCAAACGGATGGTCTCCATGCGCTCGTGCAATTGGTGAATCAACGCGTGCGCCCCCATGCGGATGCATTGCCGGTACCATTGCAACACTTCGTGGCTGATGGCCGGTTCCTCGGCGGCGGTAAAATGATATTGACGGTCGCCCGTCAGCAATTCGCAGAGCACGACCGCCGCGCGCTGGCGCGGGGAAACGGGGGCTTGCGCGCGCCGCCACAGCGGCAGCGCTTGCGCCACGTCCTGATTGAGCAGCAACGCCTCCGCGCGTTGATCCAGGAGGCCCTGGTTTTCGGGGAAATTCTTGATAGCTTCGCCGGTCCAGTCGCGCGCGAATTCCAGGTGCTCGGGCCGGTTCAGCGCGATCTGTCCACCCAATTCCCAGACCCGCGCTTCGTCGGGGTTCTCCATCGCCAGTTGACGCAATACTTGCAGCGCCGCGGCAGTCCGGCCTTGCGCGGCGTGGAACCGGGCTAGATCAAACCGCACCGGGCGGGAGGAGGCGTCGGCGGCCAGCGCGGCATCGAAGGCGCACTGGGCGCCTTCGGTGTCTTTGAGGGCGATCAAGCACAGCGCCAGGCAATGGTGCGGGCCAGCCTTGAGGATTTCCGGGTTGACGGGGGAAAGGGCCGGGCGGTCGCGTGAGGCAAGGCATTGACGCAGGTGTTCGGCGGCTTCGGCGGGTTGCTTGAGTTCCATGTGGGCCAGGCCGAGGCTGAAATGTTGCGAGGCAGTCAGGCCGCCGTTTTTGGCAATGGGGACTTGCCACAGTTGGACGATGTCGGAAAACCTTTTGGCGGCCAAGAGGTGGGTGGTCAATTGCGTCAACAATGTTTCCCGCAATTCGGGCGTGACCGTGGCGGCGGGCATGGCGGACATGAGACGATAGGCCTCCCAGTACCGGTCCAGGCCGGTTTCCAGTTTGCCGGAGCGGACCAACTCCAGGCCGAGGCTCATGATCAAACTCGGCTCGTCGGGCAATTCCTCGACGGCGCGTTCCAGCAGGCGCAGATTGCGTTGGATTTTGTTCCGGGCGGCCATGACTTCGCTAGTGTAGCCGTGATGCAGGAGGGCCGTCTTGCCAAAGAGATGCTTGAGGCCCCATTGCTGGCAGCGGACTTGGATGCTGCTGAAGGCCTGTTCGTGGATGCGGCCGACAAAGAAGAGGCCCGGCGCGTTGCGGAAAAGGCGCGGCACGTAGCTGCATCCCTCCTGTTCGCGGCCGCGGTCGATGATCGGGAGGCGATAGGCCATGACGGCGGCGGCCTGGAGTTCACGGGTGATCGTTTCCGCCTGTTCCGGCATCAACTCCTCATCCGCGTCAATAATCAAGACCCAATCGCCCGTGGCGTGTTCCAGGGCCGCATTGCGGGCCGCGCTGAAGTCATCGCACCACGCGAAGGAATGCACCTCGGCCCCGCATTCCTTTGCTAACTCGATGGTGCGATCGGTCGAGCCGGTGTCCACAACGACGATTTGAGAGGCCAGCGCGCGGACGGAGCGGAGGCACTGCAGAAGAAACCGCTCCTCATTTTTGGCGATCAGACAAACCGAAACGCGCGGGGCGG
>PLIU01000097.1 GCA_003140095.1 Verrucomicrobiales bacterium
AGAGGTGGACCCCTCTTTTTGGGCCACAGGTAAGTTTCGATTTTTGCCGTTTTGCTGTAGATAAGAAAGAGCAGACTTATGAAAGCAAAACGGAAACGACACAGTGCGGCCTTCAAGGCCAAAGTGGGATTCGAAGCCCTGGTGGGGCTTAAAACGGTCGCGCAATTGGCGCGAGAGTATGCGGTGCATCCGGCGCAAGTCACGCAGTGGAAGGCGACGATTCGGGATCACTTGCCTGAACTCTTCGAACCCGGGCAGCCGGGGACGGAGGACCAAGAGCAGTTGATTGCCCAGTTGCATCAGAAGATTGGCCAACTGACGGTGGACCTGGACTGGCTTAAAAAAAAGTCCAGACAATTGGGGCTTTAACATGCGACCTGATCAGCCCCGATCCGCAGGTCAGCCTCCGGCGCCAGTGCGAACTGCTGGAGGTGTGCCGTGGCCGTTATTATTACCAGTGCTGTCCGGAGACGGAGGAGAACCTGGCGCTGATGCGGCGGCTGGACGAGTTGCATCTGGAGCATCCGGTTTATGGCAGCCGCAAGCTGAGGGTGCTGTTGCGGCGGGAAGGCCGCTGGATCAATCGCAAGCGGGTGGTGCGCCTGCTGAGGGTCATGGGGATCGAGGCCATTTACGCCAAGCCGAAGTTGAGCCAACCGGAGTTGGGGCATCAGATTTACCCGTATCTGTTAAGGGACTTGGAGGTCACGGGGCCGGACCAAGTGTGGTGTTCGGATATAACGTATGTGCCTATGGCCACGGGGTTTCTGTATTTGGTGGCGGTGATGGACTGGTGGAGCCGTTACGTGCTGGGCTGGCGGCTGTCCAACACGATGGAGGCGGCCTTTTGTGTGGAGGCCTGGGAGGCGGCGTTGCGGGCGGGACGGCAGGCTCCACTGATCTCCAACACCGATCAAGGCTCACAGTTCACCTCGCCCATGTTCATCGACGCGGTGGAATCGGCGGGAGTGGACGTGAGCATGGATGGCCGGGGCCGCTGGCTGGACAACCGGTTTATCGAGCGGCTGTGGCGAAGCGTCAAATATGAGGACATTTATGTGCAGGATTACGGCGGCGGCTTGGACGCGGGACGCGGACTGGGCCGTTGGTTTGATCGCTATAACCAGGAACGGCCCCACCAGGGGTTGGGTTATGCCACGCCAGCGGCGGTCTACTTCGATCCCGGCGCCTACGGAGCCCAACCGGCCCGTTGGGAATCGATGCAGCCGCAGATCGCTCCGAAAACTCGCCCTGTTTGACAGCCAAGCCGACGGGGGCAAAAGACTTGAAAACAGACCGCCTGCGGCGGTAGAGTTGGGAACCCTAAGAAAAGGGAGAGGGAGGACGGGCAGTGCCAGGCGCGGCACGTTCTCTCTTTTCCAAAAGGTTTAAAAGCGCAGAATGAACAGCAGTCAAACAAAAGTAGAAATGACAGCAATCGGCGAAAGTCGCGCTTATTTTATGCGCTTCGTGGTTTAAAGGATGGGGTCCACCTGTACATTACAGGTCAAGGGCGATTGGAACATCGTCAAAGGAAAAATTAAACAAAAATACGCGCAGTTGACCGATAATGATCTTCACTATGAAAAAGGCCGCGAAGACGAGTTAGTCGGACGGATTCAAAGGCGCACCGGGGACACCAAGGAAGCCGTGAAGCAATTCATTGATGAACGCTTCAGGAATTGACGGGTGTCCGATTGCTGTTTCGACCATTCAGCACCGGGCACGTTGCCAGGCGCCAAATGGCAGCCAGAAAGAATACAATGAATACGAAACCGTACTTAATTATTATTGTCGTTACCGCCGGAATTGTCACCGCTTGCAATCGCGAGCAGCCGCCACCCGGTCCGCAAACAACCGCGGACTCCGCCAACGCCACCAAGGATGCCGTGGTGAAGACACGAGATGAATTCCTGGCATCCATGGACAAAAACATGGCAGAACTGGACGCGAAAATTGACCGCCTGGCAAGCCGATCCGCCACCGCCACAGGCGACGCCAAAGTCCGCGCCGATGAAGTATTGGCCGATCTGCGCTCCCAACGGGATGCCGTCCGGAAGCAGTATAACGAACTTAAGGCCAGCACCGCGGACACCTGGGACAAGACTAAGGCTGCCTTCCAATCCGCGTGGGACGGTCTTGTCAGAACGTACCATGATGCCGCTTCGAAGTTTACATCGAGTTGACCTGTTCTAAGCGTACCTCCGCGCGGTCGGCGGCTTGACGGGGCCGCGCGGGGTGTGATCTCATTTCCCCATAGGGAGGTCTTTACCTACCTAGAGCTTGTCCCAAAAGGTCGCAATCGGGATTATTTTGAGGCGCGGGGCGTTTTCAACCTAGGCATTTGACAGCGATTGGCCGGGGAAATTCAAAAAAAATCATTTTGCTAATGTCAAAACTAAGATTATGGCCTTTTTCAGGCCACCACGGTACGCATCACCTCCCTTGTGAGTGGAGGAAGAATGTCGGTTGGCGGGGGTCAGGCCGCTTTGGCTTGGGGTTCGGCCATGGCCGAGCGTCGCAGCCGGGCGAGCACCCAAAGGTTATGCGCCAGGATTGTCCACGTGACGGTCAGTTGGCGATGCGCAAAACCCTTGCTGCGCAGGCGCCCGCCTAAAAACACATTCTTGACAATCGCGACGCGTCCTTCCGTCTGAGCCCGCCGCCGTTGTAAGCGCTTGAATTTCCAAGAGTGTCCGCGCTGTTGAAGCTCTGCGGGAGAACGCGGGCAAACCCCGTTGTAGATCCCCTCGTCGGCCATGCCGATCCGGTTGCTATAGCTGTCAAAGCCACGGTCGGCGGCGGCCGACTTGAGTTTCGCGCCGTACACTTGTTCCATCCGGCCCACGCTACGCGGCAGCAATTGGCTGTCGGGCGGGGCCTGCTCTTGAAAGAGTTCCCAATCGAGCAGCAGGCCCTGGGGATTTTCCGCCAGGAAAAAGGTGTTGCCAAACTCCACCTCCGCCCCGGCCTTCTTGCGCACGATCACGTGGATGTCCGGCTCATAAAGGCTCAGGATTTTGTCCGCATTGGCCACCGGTTGTTCCTGCAGAATCCGCTGGCGCGCCTGTTTCCGGGCCTTGGGTAATTGCTCCAGCACCTGGTCCATGCGCTGGAGCACTTGTTCTGCTTGGGGCCTGGTCCAGTCGGTTTTTTGCCACTGCTCATCGAGCAAAGCGCGGTAGCGCCGGGCATGCTGGCGCACGATGCCGACCACTCTGTCCATTTGCCGGAGAGTCTTCTTGCGCTGCCGCTGGCTGTCGGTCTGATTGCCGGCATGGGTCATTTGAATGCAAAGGGTGTTGATGCGCGTGATAAAAATCTCCGGTTCTTCCATCCGGTGTTTGAGGCCCTGATCGCGGATCAGGCGCACCGACTTCATCAGGGTGCGGGTGGCGTCGCGCAGCAAGACCCAATCGACCGGGTAGTGGATGTTGGCCTCCAGGCAGGTGGTGTCCAGAAAGGCGCTTTCCAAATCCACCGTTGCGGGCAGACAAAGTTTCTGCGGGTCGGTGCTGCCCAGGTGCAAAAGTTGATGGATGACCCGGCGCACCTCGTCTTCTTTCCACCAGAGGTCGTAGCGTTGGAGGGTGCTTTTGCTGGGGACCTTGACGCAGCCCAGTTCGTCAAGGACGCAGAAGTGTTGGAGCAGCGGACTGTCGGCCAGCCGGGCGGCAAAGACCCGATACTCCTGGCCGAGCAACTGGCGGGCGAGGTTGCACCGCAAAGCGCGGCGGCTGTGGAGTTGGTGGTTTTGCTGAGCGCGGGGAGTGACCCTTTTGCGCTCGGCCAGCCAGCGCCGGAGATCGGCTTCCAGGAGTTGGGTTTCCAGGCCGCTCTGCAGGAGCAGTTCATCGATGTGGAGGAAGTTGTCGCGGAACTGACGGTAATCGACGTTGCCCTCGATGGTGGGCAGGGCTTGCGCAAGCGGTGGCTGAAAGGGGATAATCTTTGCGTCCGTCATGCAGCTAGTCTATAATCTAGCTTGCAGTAGTCAAGCATCATTTTGAAGAAAGGTCAAAAAAAATGCAGCCGACCACTTATCCGTTGAAAGTCCAAGCCATTTGCTCTCGGGGACAGAAACCCCGCCTCTACGTGAGTTTTCCCCTGGCCTTGGCCGCCGCTATCGGCCTCAACCCCGGCGATCAAGTCCAATGGGAGTTGCTGGATCGCGGTGAACTGCACTTGGTTCGCCTCCAGCCCCCGCCGCCGGCCGCCAGACGCCGATCACCCCAAAATTGAACTCCGGGCTGAATTATAATCGCAGATTTTGCCGTTTCCGGGCTAAGTCACAAGGCTATAAGTTGTCTTGGTTCAGCGTGAAATGGACTTTTCCAGTTCACGTTTAAGCTACTGACGGCCCGGGGATTCCTGCCCCCAAGCCCAAGTTTTTCAAGGCATGTGGAGGCTCTGAAATAAAGGTCTCCAAGAGTTTTTCGGGGAGGTTTTGGCCTCCCCAAAAAATGGAGACGGTTTTTATTTCGTCGCCTCATCCCGTTATCCCTCGGCAGGTTGCTCTTCAGCAGAGCCCGCTTCTGTTTCACGGGACGGGGGCATCATCGCCACGGCAGGCTGTCCTGTCAAGTTCGTTCTTTCCTCCGGCCGAATCAACGCCGCCCTGGCCGCCTGCCGCTTGCCCTGGCGTTTTTGGCGCGCCGCCTCCAGCTTGCGGTCCCGCGCGGCGAAGATTTCCGACTCGCGCCCGGCCATTTTGTCCGCCGGGGTCACGTAGCCGATGGCGCTGTGCAACCGCCGGGTGTTGTAATGTTCGACGTACTGGCCGGCAATATCGCGGGCGTCTTCCAGGGAGAGCGGGCAGCGCGGACGGATGCTTTCCCGTTTGAGGCTTTGGTGCCAGCGTTCGAGCTTGCCGTTGCTTTGCGGATAATACGGGCTGGAGCGCACATGGGTCATGCCGCTGAGGCGGATGAATTCCTTGAAGTCCCGCGCGATGAACTGCGGGCCGTTGTCGGAGATGACGCGGGGACGGGCCTGGGGATGCTTCTCCTTAGCCCGTTGCAGGATGGTTTCGATGTCGGCTTCTTTCATTTGTTCCCGGATTTCCCAATGGACGATGGAGCGGCTGCAACCGTCCAGCACACTGCACAGATAGTAAAAAGTGCCGCTGATGTTGAGAGAGGAGACGTCCACATGCCAGTGTTCGTGCGGGCGCAAGGGCTGGACAAAACCGGTTCCTTTCTTGGAAGGAGTCCAGTTTCTGATCCCCAGCAGCCCGGCCCCGGCCAGCACCCGATAGACGCTGGCGGGACTGACCGCCACCACATCCTGGTCGAGCATCATGAAGGTCAGGCGGCGGTAACCTTCCAGCGGGTTTTTCTGGTGGAAGCCAATAATGGCTTTTTCCTCCCAGTCCTCCAGCCAGTGATCGCGCGGAATCCAGCCGTTGTGCTCGTTGACCTTGCCGTAGCGGCTTTTCCAGTCGAAGAACTTGCTGCGCGCCAGGCCGGCCCAGCCCACCAGGCGCGCGGCGGGAATTTCCGTCTTCTCCGACCAGCGGCGCACAAAATCCACCACTTGGTCGCGCAGATCGTGCGGCACCCACTTCTGCTTTAACTCTCCCCAAGACTTTTTTTAGCGCCACATGCTCCTCCATCAGTTCGGAGAGCACCTCGTTCTTGCGGGCCAGTTTTTCCTCCAGGGCCGCCACCTTGCGCTCCAGGTGGGTGGAGGGTTTTTCCCGCCGCTCTCGAAAACCAGGCCGCCCCGCTCGAAAAATTCCTGCTGCCAGCGGTAAAACTGGCTGGGCTGGATGCCGTGCTGGTCGCACAGGTCGGAGATGGGCTTTTTGTCCACCAGGTGGGCTTTGAGGATGGCAATCTTCTGTGCGGGCGCCAGACGGCGCCGCTGCGGTTCGTTCTTATGATCGGTCATGTTTTCCGGTCTGGGTTAGTGCTAACCCAAATTGCGGAAAAGTCCATTTTCAACTGAGGCAAGACAGAACTGGAATGCCGGATATTGCTTGCCCACATGCGCGATCCAATGGGGAGCACTAATTTTCCAGCGGCCCTATGGTCGGCAAGTCTTACAACAATTACTACAAGCTTTTGGGAATCATCACATGGACCGGGACCGACATTCCGGAAAAAAATAAAGTTTATCCATTGCATTTTGCACGACGGGTTATTGCGTTCAAGACCATTTGGAAATTAATCGGCAAACGCCACGATCCTCGCGCCATAGGATGGGTCGAAAAAAATGCATGAAAGGTGTTGACGTGGCGCGGTGTCAAATGCAATCCTTCCCAAGATGGCCGATAGGCAATCGAAGGTTGCCCCCCGACAATACGAAAGGCTTATCTTATGCAAACAGAGATCGAAACCGCGGAGAGGAGCACTATTGCCGACTCAAACTGCCCACCTTGGCGGGCACATGATCATTTCGTCCAATTTTACGAGGACGAAGCGTTTCTCATCAACTCGGTCAGTCAGTTTATTGCCGCCGGGTTTGAAGCCAGGGAGAAAGTGGTCGTCATCGCCACTGAAGCTCATCGGGAAGCCTTTGCCAGTCAGCTACTAAAGCAGGGAGTCTCCGTCCTTGAGGCTGCCAGACGCAGCAGTTACGTCGCTCTGGATGCGGACCAAGCCCTTTCAGAATTCATGGTTGACGGCCAGCCGAACTGGGGCCTTTTCAGTGATTTTATTGGCGGCATCCTGCGCCAGGCAACTTTAGACGGCGCCGGCGCGCGGGCGTTTGGCGAAATGGTGGCGCTGTTGGCCACGCGCGGCAACGCCGATGCCGCGCTTCGCCTCGAGGCATTCTGGAACGATTTGGCCAAGCATCACCGGTTCTCGCTTCTCTGCGCTTATCCAATGTCGGCCTTTCGCGGCCAAGCTCAGACCGAGACTTTCCTTCACATTTGTCAGGAGCATTCCTGCTCCGTGCCGGCCGAGAGCTTCAGCCTCGCCGCCCCTCTGGAAGAGCGCCTGGAGTCGATTTCCCTCCTGCAACAAAAGGCTGGTTCTTTCGCCATCGAACGCGCGGAACGTCTCCAAGCGGAATCCGAATCGCGTGCAGAAAAAGCAAAGGTCGATCTTGCCGTGGCCGCCGCCGATCTGGGCATCTGGGAAATGGACATGGACACGAAGGCGGTCCATTGTTCCCATAGATGCAAGGGACATTTCGGCATTGCGGGCGAGGCCGCGGTGACATTTGCCCGGCTGTTCGAACTCATCCACCCTGAGGATCGCCCTCGGGTGCAAATGGAACTGGAGACAGCAGAGACCAAGGGCAGTGAATTCAGCGTGGAGTATCGGGTGGTCGAACCGAGCGGCACGCAACGCTGGCTCTCGACGCGGGGCTCCTCATTCCGCAACGGCGCCAACCGGATGGTGGGAGTCACGCAGGACATCACCGAAAGAAAGCGCGCCACCGAGCTTCTTGAGCGGACCGTGGCCGAACGCACGTTGCGGCTCAAGGAAACTATCGATGAACTGGAAGCCTTCTCTTACAGTGTCTCCCACGACATGCGCGCCCCGCTCCGCGCTATCAACGCTTACGCCCACGTTCTCCTGACCGATTATGGTCAGAAACTTGATCTCGAGGCTGTCGCCTGCTTGGAACGCATTGAGCGAGGGGCCACCAGGCTGGACATGCTCGTTCGCGATGTACTGGCCTACAGCAAAGTAGCGAAGGGACAAATTGAGCTTCGAGGTATCGCCCTGCGTCCGCTGTTGGAGGACATCATTCATCAGCAGCCTGAGTTTGAAGCGCGGAAGGAATGCATCGCGATGGAGGATTCTTTGCCCATCGTCCGAGGCCATGAAGCCTGCCTGACGCAATGCATTACGAACTTGATCCACAACGCGTTCAAATTCGTTGCTCCCGGCGCCACACCCTCCATCCGGATTTGGGCCGAGAGACTGCCAGATGAAGCCCGGGTCTGGGTGAGCGATAAGGGCATCGGCATCGCGCCCGAACACTACGATCGAATCTTCCAAATTTTCGGACGAGTCTATTCTGAACAGCAGTATCCCGGCACCGGCATCGGCCTGGCCATTGTCAAGAAAGCGGTTACCAGGATGGGAGGAACATGCGGCTTCCAATCCGTGCCCAACCACGGCAGCGATTTTTGGTTCAGTCTTCCTCTGCATGAAAAATGACCTTCGGGCCATCCTCCTGGTAGAAGACAATGAGGATGATCGCTTTATAATGCGACGGGCTCTTAAAGAAGCCGCCGTGACCAACCCGCTTTACGTTGTCGAAGACGGACAGCAAGCTGTCGATTTTTTGAGCGGAACCGGCGAATACTCGGACCGGACCCGTTCTCCGCTGCCGAGCCTCATTTTTTTGGATCTTAAGCTACCTTTGAAATCCGGCCATGAAGTGCTGGCGTGGATGCGTGGCCGGAGAGAATTCGATGGCATTGTGGTGGTGGTTCTGACTTCTTCCGAAGAGCCGTCCGACCTCAGTAAATCCTACAAACTGGGAGCCAATTCATACGTGGTCAAACCTCCCACGTCCGCCCAGTTGATTGACCTGGCAAAAGCCTTCAAATGGTACTGGCTCCAGCATAACGAATTCGCATGCCCATCGTGAGATCGCTCGACCAAAAGCGTCGCCGTGGATTGATTCGCGCTTTGGGGTTCATGCCTGTTTAGACTTGAGTTCATTATTGGCACGGCTGCTTTTCACGACTTGGTGAATGAATTGCAACTTCTCGATGGCTTGGCCGGAGAGCGAAAACGGATAGACATCATGCAACCCCATGCCCCGATTTAACGCATTGAGCGCATAAGTAAGGGGAAACCAATTCTCCAGAACCGCATCAAAACCCAGATCAGCATCGAAGGCGTCTCGAGGAATGGCGGTCATGGACGAAGCCGCAGGATGCTTCGGCGCGAGCGTCATGCCAAAGCTTTCGGCAGTCTCCACCATATCCATGATGTGAAAATAATGGGCCCAGGTTTCCGCCCAATCTTCCCAAGGATGAGCGCTGGCATAAGCGCTCACATGACGGGCCTGCCAATTCGGCGGCGAACCATGTTCGTAATATTGCTTTAGCGCAGCTCCGTAGTCAGCGGTTTCATCGCCGAAGAATTTGCGGAAATCAGGGAGCCATTTGCCATTGGCGATCAACCGATCCCAGTAGTAATGGGCTACCTCGTGGCGCAGATGTCCGAGCAGAGTCCGATGTGGTTCATGGAAATTCACCCGGCGGCGCTCCCGCTCGTCGTCATCGGCTTCGGCAATATTGATGACAATCAAGCCATGGAGATGTCCCGTTAGCAGAGTGGGACCGCCCAGATCGCCAATGAAATTGAATCGGAGCGCGGGACGGTGTTCCTCGAGCGCCGCTTCCGTGGGAAGACCCAGCCGCATAATGGTATAAAGGATACGACGTTTGGCCATTTCAAGCTTTCTCCAGCGGTCCATGTTCCCCGGCAGCGACAAATTTGGAATCAGCGTGTTCAGCCGACAAGAAATGCAAAATGAGTTTGGATCATTGGCCGCGATCATCCAGTTGCACACTTCATGTTGTTGGCCATTCTTGCAGAAGTAATAAAGCTGATCATTTTGGCCGTGGGCCAGAGCGCGCCAGGCTCCACTTTTGTTTGGTTCCAAAGCGCTTACCTCACCCGAGGCTGGCAAAAACCCCAGCACATGACCGCAGGTGATACATTTCACGTTTTCGAAGAAAACGAGACTGCCACAGCCATCGCAATGAAATGCTTTCACATTTTCCAGGATGAAGGCTATCGACGCCTTTATAGATATCCGAGCAAGACAAGGATTAATATAAGGAGGAGGAGTGTGCCCAGAGTACCTCCCGGAGCGTATCCCCACGACCGGCTGTGTGGCCAAACGGGAATTGCTCCCAGGAGAAGCAAGATCAGTACGACAAGCAAGATTGCGCCAATGCTCATAGAGGTTCCTTATGTTGTTAGTTGACTGTGAATCATGTGACCAGCGTTATTTGCCTAGGAGTTTGGCCACGATGAAAATCAGAATGGCGCCGCCAAGGCCGCCTCCGGCCAGCAGATAAACCAAGGAATAGCCAACTGCGGCAAACATCGGCACGATCGCGAAAATAGGTATAATCATAATATTATGGTGTATATGGTGTAACTTTTTCTGAAGCTGCGCTCAATATCCCGTCTTCCTGCACCAGTTTCCAATCGTTATCTGGATTGTATTCCTTCATCCTCCTGCCCATGCGGGAAGTTTTCTCGCCCCAATTCCGCTCATAAACGCTTCCGTCCTGGTTCACGATAAAAGTCATGATGCCCGACTGGTCCCAGCGCGCTGGATAAGCCAGCAGCGCGAATCCGCCCGACAACATTCCATGGTTCAGATAATTCTTTTTCCCGCCGGGCGCGGCCGGGCCTTGGCGAGTCAGAATGCGGAAATAATAGCCATGAAACGGTTGCGGACCAGGGCCATTTCATCTGGGA
>PLIU01000016.1 GCA_003140095.1 Verrucomicrobiales bacterium
GGAGAGGGAGGACGGGCAGTGCCAGGCGCGGCACGTTCTCTCTTTTCCAAAAGGTTTAAAAGCGCAGAATGAACAGCAGTCAAACAAAAGTAGAAATGACAGCAATCGGCGAAAGTCGCGCTTATTTTATGCGCTTCGTGGTTTAAAGGATGGGGTCCACCTGTCTCCGCACACGAAGCGGGGAGGCTCTCATACCGGGCGGTTCGCGTTTATTTTGGCTGCCTATCGCTTGTTGCGATCCGGGAAGCAGCTTCCCGCTACCAAAAGCAACAGGGGAACAAGCCTCGACCAGAAGTCTGCTTTCGGCTCTGCGAGCTTTGCAAGCTCACGGGCCTCACGGAAAAGGTCATCAAACGAGAACTTCGCTGCCTGCATGGCGCCGCAGTTTTGGCATGGAGTGAAAAGCGTGTCGCCGCGAATCCTGGCATCATCGAGGGCACGGAAGAGCTTTTGCAGAAGTTGGCCGGCAAACGCTCACCAAAGCGCCCAATCCCGGTGCCGCGCTCAGTTCTTCGTTTTCTTGCCGAAACGCCAAAGTGTTCCTTGGGGAAGACGATGCTCGCCTATGTGGTGCGAGGTCTTACGATTGATCGAAACGGCGGCGAGGTTCGCAGTTCCGGTTCCGTAAAAGCTTCGTGGATAGCTGGCATCTTCGGTCTTTCTCTTCGCTCTGCAAAGGCGGCACGCAAGGAACTGATTCAATCAGGTTTCATCGACAAAGATACAACGTCGTTTCAACGCAAACTAAACCGAGACGGCGCATATTTCAAAGTGAGTTTGACCTGGACGGGACGCAGAGTTTTGAGTCCGCGATTTGCACCGCTGGCGTCCAAAAACAGCCCTCAATTTGCACCCCCATACAAATACATGAAAACTTCTTACGAAATTAAAAACCAGAAATCTCAGAGCACGGCTCTCAAACTTGCTGGTGTTTGCAACGCAAACATTGGACGAGGACCAGACCTTCGGGACGTGAGGCGAGAGGACCTAAAGAGCTTTTCGAGGGCAGAGGCGCTATTTTTGCAAGCGGTTAAAGCAGGGTGGATTCGAGGTTCGGAATCGGACCTTCTCAATTGGATGGCCGCCGCCGTTCGTGCGAACACTGCAAAAAAAGTTCGCGATCCCGTCCGGGTATTCGTTTCGATTGTGAGGCAGCGAAAATGGCACGTAATTTCTCAAACCCAAGAGGACCGGGCTCGAGTGCTTATCGGGCGTTATCGGGAAAACCGGGGAACCGAGCCAAGAATGTTCCACGGGCAGCGGGGGACGACCGAGGCAATCTCCGTTACTTTAAGCAAGTTAAACCTTTAGGGCAGTTTTCCACAGCAAAAGCAGCCATGTTCCACGTATTTTCCCTTTCACAGTTCATCTTGCCATGTCCAAATGGTAATGGTATGCTTAAATGGTATGAAAGAAATGACAGTGCCAATTGACCAAGCTGGCCGGATTGTTCTGCCAAAGGACGTGCGCCAGGAACTCGCCATTAAACCCGGCGACACGCTCAAACTCTCAATCCACGGCTCCTCAGTAACTCTTACGCCGAACAAGGAAGCAACTGGTTTTGTGCGCAAGGGCCACGCGCTCGTATTCTCAACGGCAGGCGATGAGACGTTAACCCAAGAAGAGGTAAACGGCATTTTGGAAGAGGGCCGCGATGAACGACTTGAACAAAGCCTTCAAGGGCTGCGCGTACCGAAGCGAAAAGCATGAAGGTATTTCTCGACACAAGCGTGCTTGTCGCCTCAGTTGTTCAAAAGCACGAAAGCCACGCGCGCGCCTACGCTGTTTTAGATCGCGTTCAGACGGGAAAGGACGAGGGTTTTATCTCCGCTCACTCCCAGGCCGAGATGTATGCTGTTTTGACCAAATTGCCTTCGCCTTTGCGCCATACTCCTGAGCAAGCACTCCTCAGCATCGAAGAAAACGTATTGAAGCATTTTAAAATCACCGCTCTTTCTGGAGCCGATTACACAGCGTTGATTCGTGAGGCGGCACTTGCTGGAATTCAAGGCGGAACAATTTACGACGCCGTTTTAATAAAGTGCGCTGTCAAAACTGAAGCTGAAAAGATTTTCACGCTAAACCTCAAGCATTTTCAAAACGTCGCTCCCAAAAACATCGGTTCACAAATTGTTGCTCCCTGATGTTGCTTTAACCATGTTGAAGTAACGAAAAGTGCGCTATCGAAAAGGCGAGGGCAGAGAGTGCCAACGCATTTTCTGATTCTCATCAAGACGGGCATCATCACCCGGCAAACCTGCCTACCAGCAGGCTAAGGGCCGCGGCTTTACCAGTCGCATTTTTTTCGATGATGTTCCGTAGAGCCGGATGCCACGAGAGTGGCTCGTCCGGTTCGATGGAGACTTTTCGGCGTAATCCATCAGTTTAAAAACTGACGAGTAATCCCGAAATTTTATCCAATGCCGATGCAGTTTTTTGCTGTCGATGTGGAAGTATGGGCGAGCGGGAAATGCTTTCGGGTGAAATCCCCGAAAGCCGTCGTGATCAAAGCGGGTGCGAAATTTGAAAAAGTTTCAAATCCCGCCGGTGGGACTGGGACCAAAGCCTAATAAGCCAATTCGGGTTAATGGCCCGTGGTTCAGGTAAGTTACTAATCCGTTTTGTTTTTGTTGACGTTTTTCCCCTTAGCCCTGGATTTATCGCCTTGTGATCGATCCCGCAGGCAGGCCTGCCAGAGCGAAGGTCACCCCTCGCTCCGGCCTGCGGTATTCGAGTCCATCGCGGCGCTCGGGTTGCTTCCCAGCAGAGCCCTATCCTCCGGATGGACAGATTCTTTTTGCTCTCGT
>PLIU01000288.1 GCA_003140095.1 Verrucomicrobiales bacterium
GCGTTGAGGATATAAGAGTCAACGGTGACCACGGCGAAGTCCAGTTCCCCTTCCCGCAGCTTCTTCATCCGGGTGGGATAATCGCCGCCATCATTGGCAATGTCAAGCATGTAGCCCTCACTACGCATCGCCTTTTTCATGCGGCCGGAACTAATCGGATAATAACCAATCCAGTCGTCGATGGCCAGAGCGATCTTCCCTTTGAGGTCCTTGGCGTCGCTGGTCTGTTGCTGGGCTCTGCTTTTGAGGACGGGAATCAGCTTTTTGGCAAAATACAGGCCGGGAATGCAGACCAGCAGAAACAGAATGACGAATATGGGAGTCTTCTTCATGGGACGATATCCATGTCGAAACCAAGAATACTGCGGTGGCCGTAATCGGGCAGCGCACCCGGATTCTCGCGAATTTGTGTTACATAGTGCCACAAATGTCTGTCGGATTGAAAAATCCCTTCCCCTTCGGCAAGCGTACGCCGCACGTATTCGGTCTTCTTGTCAGGAGCATAGACAATGCTTTCGCCTCCCACAATGCCGGCGCGCTCAATGACCAGGGCGGAAACGATATAGTCGGCGCCATCTTGATGAATGCCTTCGGGCGCATTATCGCCGCCGGAAAGAATATCCGCGAAGACGAACATTTGATGAACGTTCATCCGAAGCGACTTGCAATCCGGGTGGCGTTCCCGCACGAGTTCAGCGAAACATTCCATCAGATGGCGCACTTGCGGGTGGTCCGTAACCATGGTTTCCATTTCGTGAAAGACACGCACCAGCGCGCGCGGATCGCCTGGCGCCACGTTTTGGCGAAATTGTTCAGCCGAAACGCGCTCAAGGTTCCATTTATGGGCCGCACGCAGCAAGTTGAAACGGGCCACGGAACGCTTTCTTCGGCCTGTCATGCCGATGCGATCAAGCTCATTGCGATCCACGTCTTCGAGTTCGCTTATAATATCATAGATGGCGGCGAGGTCTTCCTTGTTTGCGTAGTAATTGCCGAGAAATCCGTTGAGCCGGTCGGTGTGTTGGGGGAGACGTCTCTTGAGGAGGTCCACTTTGGCGCGCTTGGCATCATAGGGATCCAAATGCAGGACAGAGAAAGTCGGGCGCAGATCGCGCAAAAAGGTTTCGCGATCAAGGCCAAACGTTTCCAGGTTGAAGACCCGCAAGGGGGGAATGGCGGAACCGAATTTCCTGGAAAGCTGGATCTCATCGGTGATGTATTTGTCCATGGTGTCCTTTCCATTGGCACGACACAAAAGAAGGCGAGTGAGAAGGCCGGTTCATTTCACTTTGGGGCCGGAGTGTCACTGAATTCCGATTCAGCCAGAACGCTCTCCAGACCCTGGTTGAGTTGTTCAAGATTGGTGGCGTCGTGATACATGGTCAGTCCTGGCCGGTTCAAGCTGTGGCCCTGACCAATACAGAAGCCGATGGTGCTGATCACCACCGGCGATTGGGATACGATCTTGTTGACAATGTCACGGGGATCGTTGCCTTTGTCGGCTTCACCGTCTGTTACCACCACCAAATAGTACTCCCCGTAGCCGAGCTGGCGCCGGGCTTGCTTTTGCAGCAGGGAATAACCCAGTTTTACCGCCGTGCCAAGCGGCGTGTTGCTATCGGAGCGGACGGCCTGCAAGGCTTTGTCGAATGCGCTGCGGTTGAGCGAGAGAGGCGCTCGTTCCGTCACGCCCCGGCTGTCAAAGGCGCATAAGCCGAGGTTGTCCTCGGGATTGATTTTTGTGGCGAAAGCGCCAATCGCTTGCTTGGCTGCGACAATTTTCGACAAATTGCCGGAGCATTGGGAATCAGCCATGGAGCCTGAACCGTCCAGCACTATCAGGAAGTTGCGGCGGGTTAGCAGTGGATCGATGTCTTTGACCGGCTCGTTGCCGTACCACACGCGGTTGTTGAAACCGTGCGCCTCGTGGGTCTGAGTTGAAGGACGCGGAGTGCCTGGCATGGCCGGCATGGTCGGCATGGCCGGCATGGTTGGCATGGTTGGCATGGCCGGGGAGCTGATCGTGGAGCGATGTCTCATGAGATTGAACACGATGGCTAAAAAGCAGACGAAGAAAACGAATTTGGCTAAGGGCTTCATTTTCCACCTCCGTCAGGAGTCCAAACCGCTTCCGCCTCGACATTGACGATGCGGAGTTCGCATCGCATGTTCGAGTAGGCGGCTTCCTTGCTGGTCGGGCGGAGCGGTTCGCCGTCTGGCAGGGCGCCTGTTTTCGGGTCGCTAATGCCATGGCCCATGGTGGTGAACTGGGAAGGATCGAGCGCGACCCCTTTCGACTTGGCATAATTGACAATCGCCTCCCGCACCTGCACGGCGCGATTGAGGGAGGTATTGTTGGCGGACTGCTTGATGCGCGAAAGGACGAGCGTCGGCTGTCCCTTGGCTTTGGCATCACAGTAGCCCGTTGGATCGGCATAGCCCTCGACGGTAATAATCGCGCCAGCATAAATGGCCGCGCGCTTGAGCACTTCGTCGAAGGGCCCCGCATACGCGTCCGGCGAGAAGGTGGCCTGATTGGGCTTAAAGAAAACTTCAAACTCAAAAAGCTGATTGTCCTTGAGCGTGCCTTGTTCGGAACGCTGGGCCATGATTTTGGCCACCTCACTGCTTTGAAACTTCGGAGTTTCGCTGGCCACGGTCTGCGTCAAACCCTGTTTCAGCGCCTCGTAGTCCAAGCCCGCGGTCTCCACCGCGACCTTGGATCCGATGAGGCCGAGTCCCATCAGCCCAGCTTGAATCTCATCCTGGAGGACAGAGAATCGACGCGGGAAGGTTTGGCTGGTAAAAGTGTTGACGTTGCCGACGAAGCCAACGTACTCGCAATCTCCATACAAACCTTTCACATCCGCCACCGCCTGGGGACTGTCAAAGAGCATGGAGGCCGAAGCGGTCATCAGTTTGTTGAATTCGGCTTTCTGCGTGGCGCTGTCGCGCATCAAGACGGCCAGCTTTTCCTGGGCGATGAGCAAGGCGTGAGCAAAATTGACGACTTCAGGCCGATGGGCCTGGAGATAATCGCCGCGCACCGCGTAGACATCCACGATGATGCGGCTGGCTGTTTTTGTTGACATTAGGATATGCGCTCCCTTGACTGATTTTTCCGCGCCGGTGCCGACGGTTCCATTGCTGGTGATTTCGGCGGCGTCCGGGCTGATCATGAAGGCCGCGTCAATGGACGGGTCGGTACGAATGGCCGCCGCAGGGCTGTCGTCCGATCCGGTGAGATCTTTCACCCACTTGATTTTGACGTCAGCAAGGGCAATGCCCGCGTCCGAAAGAACCCGCGTGAGATAGTCCACATGAGGTCCGTAGGCCTGCAACACGATGGTCTTGCCATTGAGATCCGCCGGCGTCTTGATGCCTGCTTTGACCACAAGCACGTCACCGCCGACCGAATAGGTCAGTTGGCCGATGACAACCGGTTTGACCCGCGGATCATCGAGCGCTTCGATGGCTTGGTTTAACATCCCTAGGGTGCATCGCAAATAGGCGGAATCACCTCGGAGGTAATCCCCGATTTGTCCGGTGAAATCATCCTCTCGCTTCAGGTTGAATTTCAGCCCTTGAGCCTCGAAGATGCTTCCGGAGGCAGTGACTTTGGCGCTGCCGTTGGCCAGGATGGTGGCGATGTCGCCTCCCCATGTAATGATAGGAAGCTGCATGGCACCGCCTTCACGAACCGACACAACCGCTTGTTTGATGACCTTGGAAAGCGGAGGCGAGTCGATGTATTTCGTCGCCGCCGCATGGGTGGAAAGGGTGGCCGATCCGGAAATGAGGACCGCAACCGCGAGTGATGTGATGGTTCTCGTTTTCATTATGAATCTGTTTATAGAGCAGTTCGTCGAGATCTTCATGTTCGGAGTCTATCTGATTTGGCAGATTCGGCAGCTACAAAATGCGCCCCCATTTGTAACGCGCTGTTATTGAAGACGAAAGAGCCTGTTTGAAGACCGCTGGAAGTCCTTTGTTCACGCCCGGGTTGGGCAAAGATTTTGCCGATCAAGGAGGACTCAAATTTGCCGAATTGGGCGCGAAGCGAGCGAGCTTGAAGAGACTCAAGTCGAATGGCGGCGCGCCGCCACTTAGCAATGTGGCCGCGAGTTCGCCGATAACCGGCGAGAACTTGAAGCCGTGACCGGAGCACGGACTGGCGATGAGGACCTGGGGAAAGAGCGGATGCCAGTCAAAAAGGAAATGATCGTCGGGAGTGTTTGTGTACATACAGGCCACCGCCGAGCGCAAGGGGCCGGCAGCGTTCGGCAGGAACTGGCGCAACAACGCACTGGCAGTCTCCGTTTCGTGCTCCTTGACTTCGCGGTCAAGGTGGTCTGGTGATGCTGCAGCGCCTTCATGATGCACACCGATCTTCACCCCATCACCGAGGTCCGGGAAACCATAAAAGGATCGGCGCGGAGCATGTTCGCAGATGAAGATCGGGCAACGTTGCGATCGGAAGAGCTCTGGTTGAGAGCGGGGTTCGAACCAGCACATCACCTGGCGCTCGACAGTTAGCGGCAGATTCAGGCCGGGGACCAACGAATTGATCCAGGCCCCGGCGGAGAGCAGAAGACGCCCGGCGGCGAAGGTTTCAGAAGCGGTCCGCACGAGCACGCCGGCGCCGCGCGGCTCCCATCCCCGGGCTGAAGTGCTAAAACGAAGGTCGGCTCCCTGTTTGGCGGCCAGTTCGAGGTGGGCTTGTACGGCCATTTCGGGAGCGAGAATCCCGGCGCGCGGTTCCCAAACCGCAACCATGTCGCTGCCCAGATGAAAAGCGGGAAATTGTTGGCGCACGTCGGCAGCGGACAAAACCCGATGGGACAGATGGTGTTCCTCAGCGCTGCGCCTGGCACCGCAGACGATAACCCCATTTGATGCACCGATCATGAGACCGCCGATCTGCTGCAGGAGTTGCCGCCCGGATTGCTGTTCGAGTTCATGCCATAGTTCGTAGGCGCGTTGCACCAAGGGCACGTAAAGGGGATGTTCGAAATAGGCCTCGCGAATGATACGCGTGCGGCCGTGAGAGGAACCGAAATGGTGAGGCGGCTGGAAACGGTCCAAACCCAGGACGCGCTGGCCGACTTTGGTGAGATGATGGGCGGCGGCACTGCCCATCGCACCCAATCCGATGATGATCACGTCATATTCGTCAGTCATGCAAGGGTTGGGGACGATGCCGCATTCCCCGGCGAGCAGGGGACAAGGCTATTCCGATGCAAGAAGGCTGTTATTGCACGCGCAGCCATTCCTGGAAAGCGCGAATTTCGCTTTCGTGCTTCACAAAAACGCGGTGGACAACTTCGGCGTCATCGGCGTAGCCGTCCTTCCTGCTGTCGGGGGTGAAATCGTCCAAGACCAGAAAATAATTCACCGCCTGAAGAATATCCAGCGTGGCCAGGACCGAAATGGCGGCGTAGCGACGAGTTCCGAGCGCGAACAACAACTCCTGCACGACTTGAATTTCCTTGGCCAGTTGGGGGAACTGCTTCGCATCGACAGGACTGCCATTGAGCTTTTCGCGCAACGTTTCAGCCGGCACGAGAGGATTTTGCCAAAACTCTCCCATGGAGATGTCTCTCAGGCCGTTTACAACCGGCGACTTACGTGGCATGCTCTTCATCATCGACCTTTCTTGATGCCATTTAACTCGCTTTCCCGATTGAAGTCACTCCTAATCTTCATCCGGATTTTGAGATCAATATGGTGGCGATTGTGCTTCTTCGATGTTTTCAGTGGATCGGCGTGAGCGACGGCGATTCCGGGGGAGTGCGGGTATCTCGCAGGTGTCCCGCCTGCAATGTTTGGCGTCCCGCCAAACACACGCCCGCCTCAGTGCCTCTTGAACACGACCGGGCGCCACGCCGGCCGTCCGAAGAAATCAATTCCAGGCGATGAGGCATGAAGCGTGCGCTCCCCAAGCCAGGAAATTCATCGCATACGAGGATTTGGATCTCCACTTGCGGTCCTGTGAGTGAATCCACTAAAACGTCAAGACACCATTTTTAGAATAAGTCATTGCGGGGACGTGCAGCAGAAGCGAGCGGGGTAGTTGGGGGCGTTAGGGCCACTATGCTTTGTTGGTTGGTGTGTCGAGTTAAATTAGCCTGATTTCACGGCCGGCGCCCCTCCAAAACTTGATTATAGGCCGCTAGCTTACCACCATGGAGGTTTCTGTCCTTTTTCTCAACCAAGTGCTCCCCAGAACTGAGAATGGGCGCTTTAGAGCAGGATTTGGGTCCAAGCATGCATTTTGCAATTACGGGCATGCTATGGTAGTGTGCTAGGTGTGCGGCGCCCGTGCGCCAGTTCTTTGAAAATTTGCAGTAGGGAATCCAGCCTGGCAAGGCTGGGCACAGGAGCGGCTCGCGGCGAGTGGGCGGAAGGTGGGGGGATAGGAGTGAACGAGCGTTGCCGAAGTATGGTCGTCAACGCGCTTGAGGTATTGATGGGAATGTGGCGCGTAATGGGCGGCTTCGCCTGAAGGGGCGTTTTCCAGGTTGGCCTGAACGCCGGTAAGGGCAACTGACCTATAACCAGAGTCGCGGAGGGGTTGCGAGTTGCGTGGATTTCACGCATTACAGGCCCGTACGACCCTTCCGGTCAAGCCCAATCAAACCAAATCAAACCAAATCAAACCTGCGGGGCGAGGAATGGTGGCCTGCTTGAACGACAAAAACGGGACGCAAAGGACAAAAAGGAACAAAAGGGACGAGCGACCGGATCAAGCCCAATCAAGGTGAATCAAACCAAATCAAACCTGCGGGGTGGTTTGCGTGTCCCGAAATTGGACAATCCGATGGGGAAAGACGGCGGCGAAGGGGCAGCCCGGTCAAACGCTGATCAAGCCCAATCAAGCCTGCCAGGTGGGGACCCGGGCTGAAATCAGGCTTGCCGGTGGCGAAAAAGAGCGGCGTAATACGTTTTGGCCAATCCCGGTCAAACTCGGTCAAACTCAGGGACTCGCAGGA
>PLIU01000155.1 GCA_003140095.1 Verrucomicrobiales bacterium
GCTCGCTCCGCCGGAACTGGCGGGGTTGCCCGCGTTCTCGCTGTTTCCATTCCAAACTGTTTCCCCCGACCACGACGCGCCCGCGCCGGTGGACAGGGTGGTTCCTCCGACGGATGTCACCCACGGATCGTCCGTCGGGGCGGGGGGTGAGTTGGTATAGGCCCCGTCATCGCCGGAAGCCTGGAACATCGATTGGCCCTGGGCGGCAAACTGCTCGAAAACCTGTTCCGTGTTCGCGTCCACGGGCGAGAATTCCCACGATGAACTCAATTGTTTGGCCAGGTTATCGGTGGCCATTTGATTCAATATGTCATTGGGGGTCGAGCCTTCATAGACCAGCACCTGAGACAGCCCGGGCGCCATGGCGATGGCCATTTCAATATCCAGCGACACTTCGAGCGTGCCGTAACCAGGAGCGTTGGTGTAATCATCAACCAGAATGTTGGTCACCGGCACGCCGGGCAATTGCGTCTTGGCCTCGTATGCCGTGATGTCATTGGTAAAGTAACTGGCCAGTTCAAAAAGCCCCACCGCCTGCCCTGCGCCGGTCAGCTCCACGCCGGGTGCGTAGGCATTGCGGAAATCGTAGCCCCAATAATAACCGGCCGGACCCGAGCCGGATTCTGGCGTGGCCGATCCTAGCGGTCTTTCGCTAAGGCTGGCCGGACGCGGCAACACCGCATTATCCAGCCCGCTGATCGAGAGCAGCGGAACCTCCGGTTCCACTGACGGTTCCCTGTCCGGCGCGAAGAAGGAGCGGTTCTCCGTCGGATGTTGGTAAAGGGCCATCCGCACATGGAAGGCTTGCTCGATCTCTCGCACCGACGCTTTGACATCGAGCAGCGTGCGATTGGGATGCGTGCGGGTCACTCTAAAACCATGCGCCTGCGCGAAGCGTCGCACTGCCGCATAATCCTCCTCGGTCGGTCCGAAGTTGCCGGCAAATTCGTTGGCCGTCAGGAAACGGCGATACTGCGGGCTTTGCGGGTTGTAAAGTTGCTCCAGCAAATGGGCCAGCATCTCCGGGTTGCGTAGCGGCAGGCCCAAGGCCAGATCCAATTCCTCTGTTGGCGCCGGGGCGGCCAACCGCCGCGCTTGGGCCGCCAGCGGAGGGACGTGGCCTTGCAGCGCCTTAAGTTGGGCTGCTCCCAAGGCAAAGGGGAATAGCAGCAAGCCCAAGGTTGCTTGGCGGAATGGCTGCAAAAGAAATTGATGCATGCACTGCTTGCACTCGGGCCTTTGATGCGGCCTTCCTGCGCGCAAACTGGTCCATACCTTTCCACACCCGGTCCGACTGCGCCACACAAAAATCGGCGCGCCGGGCTTTTTGCCATTCCAATTCCCTTCTTCCTTACGGCAGCGACAGAACAACGCGATAAAACCCTTGCGGATCGGCGGACAGGGCGTTGGTGGCCGCGACCGCGCCGTTAGTCGCCACCATCGGGCCGCCGGAGTTGATCCAAAGCGGCGCGGCCAGATTGGTCGCATATTGCAACTGGTAGGAGAATCCAGGCATCGCGCTCCAATGGAACAGCAACACGCCGTTGGTCGCGGCGGCCGACGCAAAAGCCGGCGGCTTGATGGCCGTGACACTCACGTCGTCGAATCCGAATGCGTCCGGTGCGTTCTGGAAGTAGAACTCTAGAGTGGTGGCGGTGCTGGACGCGCTGGCTACAAATTCCATATTCGTCCAAACGAATTTGGGCATGTTCGTTTGAACAAAGAGCGTGTCGCCATTCCAGCTGGCTTCGAAGGCGTTCGGGTTTCCGCCCACCGGATTGGCCAGCCAGAACGAAATCAGGTAAAGCCCTCCTGGCGTGGTGGGCAAACTTTGCCACAGCCTGGCGAGGTTGGTCGGCTCCCCAAATACAGCCGCGAACGCGCCAGAATGAACATAGCCCAGATAAAGAGGAGCGCCTCCCACAAAGTTCGCATTGGGATTCCCGGCGAAAACCCAGTCGGAAAAATTGCCCGTTTCAAAACCGCCATTGCCTACTGCCAGCGTGAAGGGCAAGTTCTGCGCGAAGCCTGTGTTCAAGTCCGCAAACAAAACGTCCCCGCTGGCCGCGTTGATCAGCAGGTTGCTCACGGTGGGCGAGAGTGTGGCCGTAACGCTGGCGGCTCGGCCGGGCGCCAACGTCCCGCTCGTGGGCGCAACGTTCAGAAAGGCAGACCCTGAATTGACCGTCCACTGCAGCGGCGCGGCCGCGGCATTGCTCAGTGAAATAGTCTGCGAAGTCAGGTTGAACGGCCCGCCTACCGGCCCGCGCACAGACATTCCTGTCGCGGGCGTCAGGATCAACGGATCCGACACGACCAAAAAAATGGGAATGGCATGTGCCACGCCGGCCCTCAGATTACTCAAGGCCAGAAAGACCGAGTACCCGCCGGCGGCCAAGTTCGTCGCGCCCGGACTGGTCGTGAGCGTCAGACTGGCGGCCGAGCCGGCGGCGACAACGCCGTTGGTGGCGGAAAACTGGACCCAGGCCGGAGCGGCCCCAAGGGACCAGTCGATGGACGCGGCGCCTTCATTAGTCAAGACTAATGTCTCCAACTCTGCCGCCGCTGTGCTGTTGTTGGTCAGGGCCAGAGACAGACCGGCCGCCGGCAGAACGACCAGGCTGTCGGCGGGCGCCAGGGCGTTGATCAGCGCCTGCCCCGCGGGCGTCCCCCAGCCGGTGCAAAGATCGAACCCCGACTCGGCGAAGTATTTGTTGGTGCTGAGGTCGGTTCTATTGGACCCAATCGTGATGTCGTGGAAGCACGAAGGGTAAAGGCTGCCCTGGCCGAGGGCGTAAATGGCGGGATTGAGAAAACCGATGGGCGGCCTTCCATTTTGGGCCGCTTGCTGATTGATCAGCGCCATGAATCCAGCCCACAACGGCGCGGAGCAACTGGTTCCGGAGAGCGCATTGGTCAAGCCGTCGTCGTAGGCCACAAGGTCGCCTGCGGCGCTCAACGCCACGTCGGGCACATTGCGCCACACCGTCGAGCCTTGGTTGGCCGACATGTTGACCGCTGTTTGCCAGTAGGGTATGGGATAGGTCGCGCTGACCCCGCCGCCGCCGGGGGACCAAGTTTCCTCGGACTGCCAGGCTCCGCCCGGACCGCTTGTAAACAAAACGGTGCCACCGACCACCGTAATGTAGGGATCCCCTTCCTTTGCCGCCATGTCCGCGTAATAGGCGCCCGTGTCGCCGCAAGCATTGAAAAACGATTGTCCCTGCGCCGCCATTTCCTGGAAAATCTGGTCCGTCGCGCCGTCGATGAGAAAGAACCACGAACAACTGACCTGATTGGCCAGATCATCCACCGCTATCTGATTGAGCAAGTCATTATTGGCAGAGGTGTAATCGTAGGGGGCTTCGTAAACCAGTACTTGCGACAACCCGGGCGCCATCCCCACCGCCATTTCGATGTCTGTGGCCACTTCTATTTCGTCCGATCCGGGCGGCCCGCTGAAGCCATCGACGAGCACATTGGTGAGGGCAACGGGGGCGATCCCGTCCAGCTTCTCATACGCCAGAATGTCATTGGTAAAGTAAGTATCGAACTCCACCAGCGCGACGGACTGCCCGGCGCCGTTCAGCGCGACCCCGGGAGCATAGGCCGCGCGGAAATCAACCCCGAGATACGAGCCTCTCGGACCGGAGCCGCTCTGCGCGGCGCCGCGGTCCCCGATACGCACGGCGTTCCCAAACCCTGTTTTGGGGAGAAGGTAATTGTCCAGGCCGCTGACGTGCAGCAAGGGAACGCCCAATGCAATCGACGGCTCCGCATCCGGCGCGTAGAAAGTCCGCGCCTCCGATGGATGCTGATACAACTTCATTTTGACATGAAAAACCTCCCGCACGTCGGCGGCGGAAGCGGCGACATCCAAGAGGAGGCGATTGGGATGAGTGCGGAGAATCTGCAAGTGCCGCGCCTGGGCGAAGGCGAGGAGCGCCTGGTAATCTCCTTCGCTGGGACCAAACTGATCGGCGAATTCTTTGGGCTTGAGGAAATGACGGTAACGAGGGCTGGCCGGGTCGTAGAGATCGTGCAGCAAAAGGTTGAGCGCGTCCTGGTGGCGCAACGGCAGGCCGATGGCCAGGTGCAAGAGATTGGTTTCCGGCAGATTCCCAAGCGGTTGCAACGAGGCCACAACAACAGGCACGTGCCCCGGCAAGACTTGCAGGCCCGGAGACTGCGCCTGCACGGACAACGCCAGCGCCAGCCAAGGCGCTGCGCCGACACATCTGCGAACCAAAACAACCATCCATGGATTTTGTCACACCGGCCTTCCAGCGCCAACCCATTCTTGCTGCAATAATCCATCCTCATCCTATGTCCGGGCCGGCAGCGAAAATCCTTGCTAGAAATTCTTCGCAAAGGGCGCGGTTTAAGCCATCATGCATGGTCTCATGATCAAACGATTGGCGATCCTTCTCGGTGTCTTGGCGGCGATGCGGCTGCCGGCCGGGGACTTGGCGGAACAATACGCCCCCCTCGGGCGGCTGATCATGACCAATTTCGCCTCAGCTCCTTTTCCCCACCCCTTGCGCGCGCAAGGCCATTCCTACCACGATCAATTCTTCACCGCCGCCGGCCATTATCAGGATAGCCACGTCGCGCTCTTTGTCCCCAAGGATTTCCGGCCCGGACGCGACATCGACTTTGTCGTCCATTTCCACGGCTGGGGCAACAATGTGTCCAACGCGCTGGTCAAGTATCAATTGCCGGAACAAATGGCCGCCAGCCGGCGCAACGCGGTTCTGATCGTCCCGCAAGGGCCGCTGGACGCTTCCGATTCGTTCGGCGGCAAACTGGAAGACGCCGATGGGTTCAAACGATTCATGGCCGAAGCGTTGGAAGTCCTCCGGCAACAAGGCATCGTGGCGAAGGGCAGGGTCGGACGAATTATTCTGTGCGGCCACAGCGGCGGCTACGAAGTCATTTCCGCCATTCTCGCCCAAGGCGGTTTGACCGGCAAGATTGGCGAAGTCTGGCTCTTTGACGCCCTCTACGCCAAGGCGGAGCGATTCGCGCTCTGGTTTGACCATTACCCGGGCCGCTTCATCGATCTTTACACCGAGCATGGAGGCACCAAGGATGAATCGAAGGCGCTGATGACAGCCTTGCAAGGAAACGGCGTGCGGTATTTCAGCGCCGATGAGACCAACGCCGCCGCAGCGGATTTGCGAGACAATCATCTGGTGTTTCTGTTCAGCGAATTGCCGCACGACGAAGTGGTGCAAAAGCGCGAAACCTTCCGTCATTTCCTTGAAACCAGTTGCCTGGCGCCGACCGGGACAAAATCCGTTCGCAACGTGGATGTGAAGGACGCGCCGGAAGCTCAAGCCTTGGCCGATCGCGCGCGGCAGATCGGGGATGATGTGTATCCGCAGATTCTTGGGCTGCTGGATGACGGCAAGTCCGAGTTGCCGCGCCAATTCGACATCGTCTTGCGCGAGCACTTGGGCCGGCCTCGATTTGACGAAGGCGAGGAACCGTGGGGGTTCGCTTGCCGCAAGACCGCCTTCCTCAATGCAGGCTGGCTGTGCGATTACCCCGAGGACCTCGACCCGGTGCTGGTCCACGAGATGGCCCACGTGGCCCAGAATTATCCGCTCCTGGCCTACCGGCACGCCTGGCAATCGTACGTCCATTATTTCGGCTTGAAAGCGGAGCACCCGTTCCAAGCTTATCCGGCCGACGCGCCGTCATACTGGACGGAGGGCATTGCCGACTACGTTTGCGCCAAACTCGGCCACACCAACGTCTCGAATTGTCCGCAATGCAACTCGCGTTACCCGCGCTACACGATGGGGTACAGTTGTGCGGCGGCTTTTCTTCTTTACCTTGACGATGCCTACGGCTCCAACGTCACCCGCCAACTCAATGCCGCGCTGCGGCGCGGGACGTATGCGGACCGATTCTTTGCCGAGGCCACTGGAAAACCGCTGGACGAATTATGGGAGGAATTTCAAAAGACCCGCGCCTACACGCCCATCGCCGCGGAATACAATGAATTGGACCAAGCCCTCGGTTACGCCAACGGCCAGCCGCCCGGAGACTTCGAACTCCGCCTGGGAAAATACTTCTCAAGACACCCGGACATCAAAGACTACATCACCACGCTTGACCCGCGGCGCGACCTGCCGCCGGAAAACGTCCGGGACGACATCACAGACTTTCTTTATATTCGAGAGCAGCCGGGAAGCGAACAGACCCTGCTGGCAAGCAAGGCCGCCCTCAAGGAGCTGCATCAAGCCCTCGGCTGCGTCGCGGGCAAACCGCCGGAGGACTATCGGAGGCGCTTGCTGGCGTACCTGGAGGCGCACCCGGAAATGAAGGAATTCGGCGCCGAGCATGGATGGCTTGAAGGCAAGCCTTCCCCAAAAATTCAAGACTGGATTGAGAGCTTGATTCTTGGGCGGATCCAACCCGGCGCCAAAACGACCATGGAGGCGGCGGAATTCCCGTATCAACTTAAGAAGCAAGGCCGGTTGCCCGGATGGCGCAAATCCGAAGAAGGCACGCTGATGTTGAAAACGCAGGGAATGGACGCGGAGACTTTCCCTGTGGAGCGGAGTTTTAAGTGCCGCAAGAACAGCGGTCGAGAGATCGATATCTATACGGTTGTCAAGGCCTCCCCTGACAGCAATTGGGAACTAAAACGAGCCTGGGAAACCAACGTCAAGGGCCGGTTCGTCAAGGAGTTTCCCATTGCCATCGGCCATCCGCTGCCCTAATAGACCTGCATGAGAATTAGATCGTTGCTCGGTTTACTAAGCTTGTCTCTGTGCTGGCCAGTCTGGGCGGATTCGACCATCCCCCTGCCGAACAACGACCCTTATTTCGAGGGCCTGGTACTTCTCCAAGCGCCACAACCCAAAGGGGCTGTCCTGCACACCGGCGACCGGCTGGCTATATGCGGCGATTCCATCACCGAACAAAGAATGTACTCCCGCATCATGGAAACTTACCTCACGGTGGCGCTGCCGGAGTTGAAGATTGGGACCCGGCAATATGGTTGGAGCGGGGAACAGGCTTCCGGCTTTCTCAATCGCATGACCAACGACGTTCTCCGCTTTGAGCCGACTGTCGCCACGACCTGCTACGGCATGAACGATCATCACTACAGAGCTTATGAACCGGGCATCGGCCAGGCCTACGGCTCCAATATGACGGACATTGTCCTGGCGTTCCAAGCCGCCGGCACGCGTGTGATTGCCGGCGCGCCCGGCTGCATTGGTATGAAGAATCCGCCTTGGAGCAACATCCCGGGCACGCCCAAAGAGAAGAATATCAGCCTGTGCATGCTGCGCGATATTGACATCGAAATTGCCCAGGTTGAACACTCCGGGTTCGCGGATGTTTTTTGGGACATGTACCTGGCGCAATACCAGGCCCTGCAACGGTACGGCTCCGATTACACTCTGGCGGGCAAAGACTCCGTTCATCCTGGATGGGCCGGACACCTGGTGATGGCTTACGCCTTCCTTAGGGCCCTCGACGTTCCCGGCGACATTGGGACGTTCACCGTGGACCTCGCCGCCAACAAGGCCACGGTCTCAAAGGGACACCTATTGGTTTCCTACCACGACAGCGTTTTGACCGTCAAAAGTCTGCGCTATCCATTTTGCGCGGCCGGCCCGGCGGACAAGGCCGACAGCATCCGTTCCGGCATGACTTTGGTGCCGTTTAATCAGGAACTCAACCGCCTGATGCTGGTGGTCAAAGGCGGCAAAGCCAATAACTACCAAGTCATCTGGGGCTCGGCTAATCGGGTTTATTCCGCGCAGCAGTTGGCGGCCGGCGTCAACCTGGCCGCGGATTTCGAGGTGAACCCGTTCTCCGACGCCTTCAAAGCCGTCGATGAAGCCGTCGCGCGGAAACAAGAGTTCGAGACCACTCAAATCAAGAATCGTTTCCACGGCGAGGCGGGCAAAGCTGACATGGCAAAAACGGTGAGCGAATCCGAAGAAGAGCGCGCGCCGCTGGTCGCCGCGATTCAAGCGGCGTTCGTGCCCGTGACACATACGCTGACCGTCACGCCGCAGTAAAGAGAGGTTTCATCACGCTGGCTTTTGATTTTGGTTTGACAGCTATTACTGCCGAGCGGCAAGTTGGCCGAGGACTGTTTTCAAAGGAACCGTGCCTTTGAGGGAGCCTGCCTCGCCTCCCTCGAACTCGATCCAACCCTCGTTGAAACCATCCAGCATCTGGATGCGCGGCAAAGGATCGGCCAGGCCTTGCGCTTTAAAGAGCGCCTTCCAGCTCGCACGTGGAACGGCCTCCATCTTGACGCCGCGGCCCAGCACGTTGGAAAAGGTGGCGGCGATGTCATTAGGGGTGACACGGCGCGGTCCCTCAAGCTCGACCACTTTTCGCCCGGTCCACCGCGCCTGGAGCAACTCGGCGGCGACGCGGCCGATGTCCGCGGTGGCGACCATGGGAAACGGCTTGTCCAGCGGTTGGAGAAAGCTCTGAACCACGCCGGTCTTCATCGCCGGCTCGACGTCCCAGGCCGCGTTTTCCATAAACCACGCGGCGCGCAGGAACGCAACGGGCATCGGCAACTGTTCCAGCGTCTGCTCCATTATTTGCAGTTGAGTCAGCAGATTCGACTGGCTTGCTTGCGCGCCGATTGTGGAGAGGCAGACAATCCGGCCGGGATGCGCAGCCGCAAGCGCCTTGTTCAAAGCAGCGACAATTGCCTTCACTTCGGGAAAGCCTTTCGCCGGCGCGAAGTTTGGCGGAAGCAGAATAAACGCGCCATCGGCGCCGGCGAATGAGGCCTCAAGAGTCTTGGCGTCGTTCATCTCGGCCAAGGCCACCTGGCATCCCTGCTTTGTCCAGGCAATTCCCTTTTCGGCGCTCCGCACGACGGCCCGCACCGCATGGCCGGCGGCCAGCAATGCCCTGGCAACGACACCACCAACCTGGCCTGTGATCCCGGTGACCGCGAATGTCTGACTTTTTGCGTGTGCTTTCATTTCAGTGCTCCTGATTTGATTGATGAACCGAATAAATCGGAAATTAACATGGCGCTTTCAACGCGCAAGCCACTTCGTCGGTGGTTGCGATTCGTCAATCGCATTGGCTGAAGAAATATGAAAGGAATGTTCACGATCAATAGAAAAATTTGAGAATGTGACGAAGAACCGGGTGTGCGAAGAGGATTGGGATTAAGATTAGGATTAAGATTAGGAGTGGGGCTGGCTGTCGGAATTAAATGCAATGCCTCCAGGTCCTGGTAACGGGAAGGATTGGACTGACGAATACTCCGACCCGGCGGGTGAAAGGACGCTTTGCATCAAATCGACGCGCTCGGCGGTCCAAGAACCGAAATCAGCCTCGCGCCACTGCGGCAGAGTTGCGGTCAAATGCCGCCGGTCGCCGCCGTTCAATGATTTGACGCGCCCGATAGTTAGATGCGGTTGGAAGGGCCGCGTATCCTGCACGTAACCGAGCGGGGCGAGGCTTTCATCCAAGCTACCCTTCAATTCTTCCGCCGTGGCCACGGCTCCGCCCAGTCCCGCCCAAAGGATGCGCGCTCGCGCCGGACTCGGAAAACACCCAAGTCCACGCGCCCGCAAAAGGAGAGATTCGCCGCGCCGGCAAGCCGCTGCCACGGCCCGTTGGAACTCTTCCACTTTGGTCCGTTCGACGTGGCCGAGGAAATTGAGTGTCAAATGAATTTGCTCGGGCCGCGTCCATGCCACGGCTCTTGGAGAAAGGCCGCCGGCCAGGCCGCGCGCCGCTTCGGTTAGCCGTTCTACGACCTCTGGCGGCGGGAAGACGGCGACAAACAAACGGATTTTTGCATTGGCAGCCATCCCATCCGCACGGCTATTTATAGTTGAACTGCCTTGAAGAATTGCATTTGGTTGGTTGGGCCGCCGAGGCTGATAATCTGGAACAAATCCGTCAAGGTGATTTTTTCCATCGAGATCCATGAACTATTATCGGCCAAATTGGTCGTGGAAAGCAGATTATAACTGACGCCCGGATTGCCGTAGAGCGTCAGTGTCCGGCTCGAATTTGTGCCTAGCGAGGCTTCCAACAACGACTGGGGGCCGATCACGACGATGCGTCCTGTTCGGCCGATGAGATTCGTTGCCGTCGAATTGTTTGGGCCGACTGCGCCTATGTTGACAACGGTTAGCGGGACAAACGCGGAGGCGCCGGGCAGTGTATCCAGGCAAATCGAGCCAAGAAGGGTGGTGCCTTGCAAGACCTGGCCGCTCTGGACGCCAAAGTTGAATTGCGTGTGGGAAGGATCAATCGTCTGCGCCGACGAGAAGGAAACCGCGGAATTGCTCGGTGTGACGTTCCAGTTCGTGAGAAATCCGCTCGGGTAGGCCAGCGTAAAAGTCAAGTTCGTCAAGCCGACGGAAGCCACCAGTTTTACCGGCACACAAGTGCTCTGGCCCGCTTGCACCACGCTTGAGCCAATGCTGACCTGCACGCAGTCGCCCACGATGACGGTGAAAGTCATTGAATTACTCAATGGCGGACTACTGCTGTCCGTGACCCAGACAGTGATCTGGTTGGTCGTGCTGCCCTGTTCGCAAGTGGGGAACCAGGCGAAAATACCGTCTCCGGTGATAGTGGCACCGGCGGGAGCGTTGGACGCAAGAGCAAATGAAATTGGCCAATTGGTACTATACGCATAATTGGTAAGGAAAACCTCTTCATTTGCGTTCACGAACTGGTTGGAAACGTTAATGATGAGCGGCGAACCGTTGGTCGGCAGGATTAGAGGCACCGTCGGCAGGATGAGAGTCACCATTTGCAGACCGGAAAGTACGGCATACAAGCTGGCATTCGGCTCTACTGTAATGTTGATGGTCTGGCCCGCCAAGACAAACACGTCCGTGAACTCGACGTACTGCACGCCTTCCTGCCACACCGAAGAAAGCCAACCGGAACCGTTGGTCGTTGCTTCAGTCCCATAGTCGAGTGACCCGACCGTAAGCTGAAAAAGGCTGTTTTGGTTGTCTTGTTTCCCGTGACCGTAGAGATAAAAATCATAAACACCGGCACTCAAATCAGTGAGCGTCACAGCTATATTGCCAGGCGACCCGAGCTCGACAGGAGATGACCACAAATAAAATCCATACATGGGATCCGACGCCCCGTTGCTCGAACGTGAATCGACATGGCCCAGCATTAATCCCGCATCCGATGCGGCGCCATCCACGAATAGTAGGGGGGATATTGAGCCGCAAATGGGCAAGCCGTAAACGTCGGGGCTGCAGGTATTCCAGAAATCGTTAGTGGTCACTCCGGTGGCGGCAAAACCTGTCTTGCTCGTGACTGAAGCGCCTGTGAAAGCCACGTCAATGAGAGTGCCCGCGCTCGATGTCATGGCGGCGGCCAGAAAAACCGCCACCATAAACAGGTTGAGACAGCTTAAACGCACATAGTTCGTTCCGTGATTAAGAGCGTTTTAGAAAATTCGCACCCTGCGCCGCGTGAAGGCACGCGGCCTACAGGATACGCCCAGAATTCCAATCCTTTGCAGGCCAAGTCCCCGACCGGGCGAATTTTCAGACAGGCTCTAAACGACCATTCTAGCACATAAACTTGGCACTGCAAGCGCCTCATGGAAAGGATGAAAGGATGAAATGCTTCTGTATGCTTGATCCGCGAATGGCGCCCAAATCCGCGCCTAACGATCGTGCTGCGCCGGAATGCTTTAGTAGGAACCATATATGACGCGAAAGAAGCGGTCGGCGAGCCCCGTGAGATAGCCTGCGTCATCTCATGGGGCGAGGCGCGTGTCCCCCAAGCCATGAAAATCGAGCTTTGGGCGCGGATTTGGGTGGCGCCGCGCCACTTGACGCAGATCGGCATTCGTATGATCTTTTGGCGATGAGACTTGTCAGAGGGACATACCGATGACCCGCCTGGGAGGTATGGCGCGGTGGCCGCGCGAGATGCGCGAAATCCAGGGCAAACGGCTTCTGAAGTTGACTTAAGATTCCGCGTCTGAATTAAAGTGAGATATGTTTGATCGTGTGCCGCGGTTCACGCCCGGCACAACTCCACGACAACATCATGGCGTTGCCGTGGTTCTGCTTATAAGCATCCTCGAACAGGATCGGGGGTGAAAGGGGGCGGTTTGCCGGACTGAGACCGCGAAGGATGCTTGAGAAAGCACGACCGTGACTGCATGGCCAGCCGCGCTCAGGATTTTGGTGGCGTCGCGCCAGTTGACAGAACTCGGCAAGCCTATGATCTTGGTGCCATGAGACTTTCATGCTCATGCCTTCTGGTATGGACTTATGACAACCTTCTGAGCAACGGGGGATTCCGATGACCCGCCTTGGAAGAATGACGCGGTGGCCGCGAGAGATGCGCGAAGAGTTAAGGGCGTGTCTGGTAAGGGCATTCAAGGCTCAACTCCACGGCCACAACCTGGAGGGTCTGCGAAATTTGGACGGGATGTCTGAAAATTCGCGCCCAGCGCGGCGTGAGGGCACGCGGCCTACAGGATACGCCCATAATTCCAGTCCTTTGCAGGATCGATCCCCCGACTGGGCGAATTTTCGGGCAGGCTCTCGGGGCAGAGCGAGCAGCCGTGGTGGTAACGAGGTGGCCAGGGTTCGACAGAGCCAGAACAAATTAAGAGCGGCCCGCTTTGCGGGTTGTCTCACCCTACCGAGACGGCAGGAGAGGGAATGGACTGCGGCCGGGCCGGGGGAGTCTCAAAAAGGAGAGCTTGTTGAGGCGCCAAGCACGGTGGGGCAGCAGGGACGGAAGGGACGAAAAGGACAAAGGGGACCGGATCAAACGAAATCAAACCAAATCAAACCTGTCCGAGGCAAAAATGGACTTGGCGGAGCCGAAAAGAGGACGGAATACGGCCCGTCAAACCGGGCCATACTCGCTCAAGCCAGTCAACTGGGTCAGATTGGAAACAAGGCTACCAGGAGTCAGAACAAGTTGTGCTTCCGCCGTCGCCGAGGCTTCCGAGGTCGCGCGAGGCGCTTTGGCAGATTTGGCGGACAAGTCGGCGGACAATCCCGCTTTGCAAGCTCCGAATACGAGGCTTTGCAGAGGCGCCAATCAAACCAAATCAAGGTGAATCAAACCAAATCAAACCAAATCAAACCTGCGGAGGTGGGAATGTGTCCTGAAATGGGACACACGGTGGCGCAAAAGGCTGGTGGAATACAGTCCGATCAAACCCACCTGGCCAAACTCAGTCCGACCCAGTCAAAGCCGGTCAAACTCAGGGACTCGCAGGAGACGGAACAAATTGGAAGCGGCCCGCCTTGCGGGCTGCTCGTCCCTCCCGAAAAGTCAAAGCCAGTCAAGCCCAGTCAAACCCAATGGGTCTTGGAGATTATGATTATGAGTATAGGAGCTGTTATCCGAAAGTTGGGCGAGTATCGGCCCTGTCAGACCCAGTCAAACCAAGTCAAACCCAGTCAAAGCAGAAAAGGAGGCTGGACCCAGGTTTGAACACTAAAAAGCCAATCCTGAGCGATGTGCTGGCGGGCTCGCCCGAAAGGCAGGCTGGTTTTTGGACGATAGATTCCCCATGATGAATGAGCAGGCGTTAACCCGGAATTGGGCGGAGCCGCGACGGTTTGCGCTGTTGCTGGCGGCGATGGTTTTTATCCCGTTTTGGAGGGTGTTGCTGGGGTTTGACACGTTTGCGGTGCGGGATTTTGGGCTGTTTTCCATGCCGGTGGCGACGTTTTATAAGGAGTGTTTCTGGCGGGGGGAATGGCCGGTGTGGAATCCGTATAGCTGCTGCGGGACGCCGTTTCTGGCGCAGTTCAACACGCTGACGCTGTATCCGCTGTCGCTGTTCTATTTGCTGCTGCCCTTGACGTGGTCGTTGCCGGCGTTTTGCCTGTTGCATGTTTTTCTGGGGGGCATGGGCATGTATTTTCTGGCGCGGCGCTGGACGGGGTCGCCGGCGGGGGCGGCGCTGGCAGGGGTGGTGTTCTCTTTCAACGGGCTGACGTTCAATTTTCTGATGTGGCCAAGCCATATCGCGACCTTCTCCTGGATGCCGTGGGTCATTTTGCTGGTGGAGGATGGGTGGCGTGCCGGCGGAAGGAGGATGTTCGCGGCGGCGCTGGCGGCGGGGNNCGACGGCGCGGCGGCTGGCGGTGATGGGGTCGCTGGCCCTAGCTTTGGCGGCGGCGCAGTTGCTGCCGACGATCGACCTGGCGGTGCATTCGCATCGGGACACTCATTTCGCGCAGTCGGATTGGTCGATGCCGCTGTGGGGCTGGGGCAATTTTTTGGTGCCGATGTTCCAGATGTAGCCGATGGAACAAATCGT
>PLIU01000268.1 GCA_003140095.1 Verrucomicrobiales bacterium
TTGCCGGATTTGAACCGGCGACCCATGCTTTACGAAAGCATTGCTCTACCAACTGAGCTAAACTGGCGCCCGAAGGGGATGCAAATTAACCCGACCTCACGGCCGCAGCAAGCGGAATTCCGGCGCCATGGATTGCTCCCCGAATCATGAGAGATGTGCTTGCGGACCCGTCTGAGGAAAGGCTAAAGGCTGAAGGTTGAAGGATAAAGTTTGTTTCCCCACTCCACTGCCAAACATTCCTCTGCAAATCTTCGCGGGAATCTGTGATTCGGACCGATTGCACTGTGAAGGACGCAATGCAAAGGAATGCCGGATCTGTTTTGCGCGCGCATCCGCGAGTGTCGGCGGACCACTTGACGACTTGACGGACATCGGCATTCGTGGGATCGTCTTAGCATGAGACTTTTGTGCTCCTGTGCGAGAAAGGGCGGTTACGAGGACTGGCGGTGGGATCAGGGGAACCGCGGCTTCGTGGCGCGGAGGCCGCGCGTGGTCAGTCTCAACAACGAGAGCTTGCGGAACCGGGTCCGTTCAGTAAGGCGCGAGGATTTCAACGAAAAGGCGCAATGACGCGAAGCTGTTTCTGACCATGCCGATCCTATGCACCAAGAGGCGCATATTGCTCAGGGAGCCAATGGCGCTTGCCGACCTCTCCGCGTCTTGGCGTCTTGTCGTCTTGGCGTTAAGACGGTGCCGCATGGGTCCGGCTGAGGCGCCAATCAAACCAAATCAAGCCCAATCAAACCCAATCAAACCAAATCAAACCCAATCAAACCTGCGGGNNAATCAAACCTGCGGGGCGGTTGGGGTGTCCCGAAATTGGACAATCCGATGGGGAAAGAACTCGGCGGAAGTCAGCCCGGTTAAACTGGATCAAACCCAATCAAACTGGATCAAACCCAATCAAACTGGATCAAACCCAATCAAACTGGATCAAACCCAATCAAACTGGATCAAAGCAAGTCAAACCGGGTCAAAGCAAGTCAAACCGGGTCAAAGCAAGTCAAACTCAGGGACTCGCAGGAGTCAGAACAAATTGGGATCGGACTTTGCGGGCTGCTCGCCCGGCCATTCCGTCTCGACGAGGAAGATTTCGAGGCCGAACACGGGCTTGCGGCGCCGTGGCGATAACACAGGCGGGCGTGAGGGCCATGCGGTTTTTGCGATCCAGTCCCCGAATCAGGAGTGACTTTTCCATGGAATGGAGTGTGAAGTCAAGTATAAAATATCCATGATTGGGGAGAAACATTGCGCTGGCGGGGCATTGCCTGTAGTGTGCAGGCCGTTGATAACGATTATATATTATGTCACAGCATCGAAGCCTGCGCGCGGCCAGCACCTTGGGGGCCAAACGCAATGTCCTGAAAAGATTTGAACGGGTCGAGATTTTGAAAAAGCGGGGCCAATGGAAAACGGGCGACCGTGTCACCGGGCTGCGCAAGACCAAAGCCGACGTTTGATTGGGCCTGCCGTGGTCCGATTGCAAAAGTTCCTGGCCGAAGCGGGCGTCGCCTCCCGGCGCGCCAGCGAGGGGATTATCACGTCCGGGCGCGTGACGCTCAATGGCGCGGTGGCGTCGGAATTGGGGGTCAAAGTCGATCCGGCGCACGACCGGGTGACGGTGGACGGACGGGTGGTGAGGGCCAAGCGAAAGCTTTACGTGGCGTTGCACAAGCCGCCGGGATATGTCTGCACGCGGACGGACGGACAGGCGCGCGACAAGATCGGCGACCTGCTGCCCAAGGAGTGGACGGAATTGTTCTCCGTCGGGCGGCTGGATTGCCAAAGCGAGGGGCTGATTTTCTTGACGAACGACGGAGATTTTTGCTTGAAATTAACGCATCCGCGTTATCGGATTGTGCGGAAGTACGTGGCCCGCGTGGAAGGGCGTGTGACGCCGGAGATGTTGCGCCAGTTCACGGCAGGAGTCTGGAGCGAGGGGGAGAAATTGCAAGCCCACCGCGCGCGCCTGATCACAGCCAATAATTCCACCAGCGTCGTGGAGTTGGAATTGACGGAGGGCAAGAACCGGGAGGTGCGCCGGCTGCTGGCCTCGGAGCAGTTGACGGTGCTGCGTTTGCAGCGGGTGCAGATTGGGCCGATCAAACTGGGGGAATTGCCACCGGGCCGTTGGCGAACGTTGACAGAACCTGAGATTAAATCTCTACTTGGGAAGTTATGAAACTGAATGTTTGGATTGTTGCAGCATTGGCGCCGTTGACCTCAGTCATGCTCCTGGCGCAAGACACCGCTCCCGCCCCTGCCACTGGCGCGCCAGCGTCGGAAAGCACTCCGGCGGCTCCGAAGAAAAGGGCGTCCCCGGTCAGGAGGAGGGTTGTGCTGCAACCGCCCGTCGCCGCCACGGTCAAGAGCGCCAACGTCAATGCGCGCGGGCGGCCCTCGTTCGCAGGGGAAACTCTGGGCCACGTGCAGAAGGGCGACACGGTGACGGTGTTGGCGCAAATCACCTTGAGCCGCACGAACAAGGATGAACCGGCGGATTGGGCGCAAATCGTCATGCCGGCGGGCATCCCGGTTTGGGTCGATGGCGATTACATTGATTCCGATGCCAAGACGATTAAAGGCCGGCGCGTTAATTTGCGCGGCGGTCCGGGGGAGAATTACAGCTTGGTGGGGCGCCTGGAGAAAGGGGCCGCGGTCAAGGAGATCAAGACGGAAAAGGGCTGGGTGGCCATCGAAGCGCCAACAAATGCTTATGCATTCGTCGCGGCGGAGTTCCTGGAGATGCAACCTCCGCCCGCGGTGGTCGTCACGCCGCCGCCGCCCGCGCCAGAACCGCAGGTGGTCAACGTGAACAATCCGGCGCCGCCTGAAGGCGCGACGCCGACGGCTCCCGCGCCGGGCCCGCAAAAGAGCGAGGCGGATCTGGAATTGGAGGCCCTGCGCCGCGCCACGCCCGGCGAGGCGACGACTGTTCCCGTGCCTGCGGCCGAGGCCCCGCCCTCCACTGAGAGTGGGCCGCCGAAGCCGCGGATTGTCACGCGCGAAGGCTTTGTGCGCCGGGCCTACAACATTCAATCCCCGACCGATTTTGAATTGCACGACGTGCAGACCGGGATGCTGATCGAGTTCCTGCAACCCAAGCCGGGGCAAAACCTCAAGACCTTCGTCGGCACTCGCGTCACGGTCACGGGGCCGGAAGGGATGGATCCTCGTTGGACACGCACGCCGGTGTTGCAGGTGCAAAGCGTCGATTTGCTGCCTTGATGCCCTTCGGCGCTCTCATTGATGGCCGGGCCATCGCCGGGGAAATTCACCAGGAGACCGCCCGGCGCGCGGCCCAGGTCAAAGCGCGGGGCGTGCAGCCGTGCCTGGTTTTTATCCGCGCCGGCGAAGACGCGGCTTCGCGCGTTTACGTGGGAATGAAGGAAAAGGCCTGCGCGCAACTGGGCTTCGCATCGCGCACGCAGGTTCTTCCCGCGACGACGAGGGAAGAAGATCTGCTGGCGTTGCTGGCAGGACTGAACGGCGATGCGGCCGTTCACGGCATCCTGGTGCAAGCGCCACTGCCCCGGCATATTTCCGAAAGCAGGATTTACGGCGCGGTCGATCCCAACAAGGACGTGGATGGTTTTCATCCGGTCAACGTGGGCAAATTGATGTTGGGGGACACGAGCGGTTTCCGTTCCTGCACACCGGCGGGGATTCATGAATTGCTCATCCGCTCCGGTGTGGTGATCGAAGGGGCGGAAGTGGTGATATTGGGACGCGGCAACATTGTGGGCAAGCCGATGGCGGCGATTCTGGTCCAGAAAGCAAAGCACGCCGGAGCGACCGTCACGGTCTGTCATTCGCAAACCCGCGACATCGCCGCGCATTGCCGCCGGGCAGACATACTGATTGCCGCGATGGGTGCGGCGGAATTCGTCAAGGCCGACATGGTCAAGCCCGGCGCGGTAGTCATCGATGTCGGGGTCAACCGCGTGCCGGATGCCGCCGTCCGCGGCGGATCACGGTTGGTGGGGGACGTGGATTTTGCCGGAGTCCGGCCCAAGGCGGGGAAGATCACGCCCAATCCGGGGGGCGTCGGGCCGATGACCATCGCGCTGCTGATGCATAATACCATGCGGGCCGCCGAACGGGCGGCCGGTCTGGCCAGTCCACCTTAACCCTTGAACCTTTGCGCTGATATGAATCCGTCAAGAATATTACCTGATCTGCAATGCTCCCTGTTGTGCGAAGACATTCGCCAGGAGGCCACCGGCAACTTTATACTCGTGGGCGTCATCAATTTTGTGCGTGTCCCGCAAGTGCCGGTGGCGGCCTTCAAGCTCTGCCTATTTAACCGGTGGACCGCCGGTTACGGCCAATTCCGGGAAACGGTGCGGTTGATCGCGCCCGATCAGACGACGGTTCTACGACAGGGCGAGATGAAGTTCGTCTTGCAGGACGTCACGCATAACGCGACGACAGTGACGGTCTGGGGGCAGATTAAATTTGAAGTTGCCGGCGCGTATTATTTTGAGGTCATGGTCGATGATGTGATGAAGCTGCGGTTTCCAATGGTGATCACGGTGGCGCCGCCGGATGCGCCCGCCGAGGGCGGCGCGAAGAGAGGGCCATGAGCGCGGCGGCCGAAGGCGCCGATGGGCCGCCAGCAGCATGGCAGCCGTTGACCTTTGGCGGCGTGGCCGCCTTTGGAGGCGCCCGGCTGGGAAGGTTGCTTGCAGCGGAGCTGGTCGCGGCCATCGTACTCGCGGCGTCCGTTGTCTGGTTTTTGCATCGCGCCTACTGCCCGGTCATCTTGCGCGCCATCCAAGAAATGCCGGAGACAGCCCGGGTGGCGAACGGCACACTGCAAGGGGTGCCGGACACGTTGGTCGCGGAGTCCAGGTTTCTGGCCATCGCGGCCACGCCGCAGGCAGGCCGGGAAATTGGGCAGGACGCGGACTTGCAAATTCAGTTGCGTCAAAACGATTTATGCGCCGGCTCCATCTTTTGGCCGGAGTGGGGACTGGATTTCAGCTACGGGCGGGGGACGGCGCTCAATCTGGCGCGCTCGAACCTGGAGCCTCGGTGGGACGCATGGCAGCCTGTGTTGCAGATAGGGACGGGGGCGGCGGTCGTCGTTTTTTTGCTCCTGTTTTGGGCTGTGCTGGCCGCGATTTATATGGCGCCAGCCAAATTCATCGCCTGGTTTGCCGACCGCTATCTGTCTTGGGTCGGGGCCTGGCGGCTGGCGTCGGCGGCGTTGCTGCCTGGAGCCTTGGTGGTGGCGGGGGCGGTAATTCTTTACGGTTGGAGTGTCATCGACTTGGTCGGTTTGTCCTTTTTTGGCGCAGTCCACATGATCATCGGCTGGATTTACCTGGTAGGCGGCTCCTGCAAAGTCACGCGGCTTTTTGCCGCCGATTCCAATCGCAACCCGTTTACAGCGTGAAACTTGCGTTGAGCCAGGTGGTGGCGGCGTGATTTTTGCGCTTTTGATGGTGGCATGGCGATTGCTCCGTCAATTGATGGACAAAATTGAATTTGAGACGCCAGAGACAGTTTGGACGAAAAAACTGAGCAATTGTATGTTACCCAAGAACGATCATCATCGGCATTTTGAAGAGACCTTCAAGCTGGCTGCCGTCGAATTTCTGGACATGAATGGCAGCAGCATTGAAGTGGCCGCCGCCGAATTGGGGATCGATCCAACCGACCTGCGTGCTTGGAAACGGAAACTAAGCGCGCGCAAGAAGCCGGTCAAGGTCCTCAGCAGCATGGCGCAATTGCGGGCCGAAAACGAAGCCTTGCGCAACCAGATTGTTCATCTCCAGGTGCAATGGGATATTTTGAAAACCACCCTGGGAGTGCTTTCCACGACCATCTGTTCCCGCGAAACGGTTTAAGCAATAGACGGATTAAGTATCCCGGTTCATAGCCGGCCTTTTCGACGCGAATCTGCCTAAACGCATCGAGTTGGCTATCAGCACCAAGTCTGACATACCCATGGACGCGGCGCACAGGATCGGGCTGAGGAATCCCAGCGCCGCCAGCGGCACGGCGGCGGCGTTGTAGAAAAAGGCCCAGAATAAATTTTGCCGGATCGTGGCCAGCGTGGCCCGCGCCAGTTCCAAAGCTTCGGGCACCGCTTCGATCCCGGACTTCAGCAACACAATGTCCGCCGCCTCGCCGGCAATGTCGCTAGCCTGGCTGACGGCAATGCCCAAGTCGGCCTGCTCCAGCGCCGGCGCGTCGTTGATGCCGTCGCCAACAAACGCAACTTTCTCGCCTTTGGCTTGAAGTTGCCGGACCAAATCCGCTTTCTGTCCGGGCTGGACTTGGGAGAAAACGCGTTCCGCCGCGATGCCGGCTTGCGCGGCAATGGCCGCGGCCGCTTGCGGATTGTCGCCGGTGACCATGAAAACTTTCAGCCCGCTTTTTTCGAGTTGATGAACCACGAGTCCTGCGGACGGTTTGACGGTGTCCTGCAGGGCAATGAGAGCCCGCACATTCTCGTTAAGCGCCAAGCCCAGGATCGTCGCTCCTTGCGCGCTCCACTTTTCGGCAAATTCGGATGGATCAGGCAGTCCGACGCCGCATTGCCGCAGCCACGCCAGCGAACCCAGGCGCGCGACCGAGGCGGCAGGCAGGGTCGCCTGGACGCCGGCGCCGGCGATTTCCCGCCAGTCTTGAAAGACGATTGGCTCCGACGCCAATTTGGCCACAGCCCGGCTGAAAGGATGTTTGGAGCCTGAGGCCAAGGCAGCGGCCAGGGGCAAATCGCCACCTTGGGTGGCGACGACTGTGGGTTTGCCCTCGGTCAGAGTGCCTGTCTTGTCGGCTAGCAGCACGGTGATGTGGCCCGCTTTTTCCAAAGCAATGCCGTCACGAATCAAAATGCCGCGTTTGGCGGCGACGTTGGCGCCGACCATGATGGCCGCAGGCGTGGCCAACCCCATGGCGCATGGGCAGGCCACGATCAGCACCGCGACGGCGCTGAGAACCGCGGCGGCCAGGGGCGTGGCGGGCAAAGTCGGCGCCCAGAAATAATGTCCTAAGAGTTCGCTAAGCCGACGGGCTTGGTTTGGCGCCAGCCCCCACCAAAGCGCGGCCGAGAGGGCCGCCAGCACCACCACCGGAACAAATACGCTGCTGACCCGGTCCGCCAGCCGCTGGATTTCAGCGCGGCTGTTCTGCGCGTGCTCGACGGCCGCGACGATGCGAGCAAGCGCTGTGGCCTCGCCCACGGCGGTCACTTCCACGACGGCCTGTCCGTTCAAATTGAGTGTGCCGGCATAGACGGGGCTGCCGTTTTCCTTCTCCACCGGTGTCGATTCGCCGGTCAGCATCGCTTCGTCGATGCTGCATTGGCCGCGCCGCAATTGGCCGTCGATCGGCACGCGATCACCCGGACGCAGAACGATTCTGTCGCCGGGTTGCAAAGCGGAGACGGGCGCATCGATTTCGGTTTCATCGGCCTGAAGGCGCCGGGCGGAGGGAGGTGCCAGACGGAAGAGAGCGCGCATGGATTTCTCCGCGCGGCTGCTGGCGGTTGCCTCAAGCCAGTGGCCGATGCTGATGAGGGTGATAATCGCCGCCGCCTCCATGAAATAAAGATGTCCGCCCGCGCCAGAGAAGAGTTCGCAAACACTGAAGCCGAAGGCGGCCGTGGAACCAAGAGCCACCAGGGTGTCCATATTGGAGCGGCCCGATTTGAGCTGCTGCCAGGCGCCTTTGTAAAAGCGCGCGCCGCACAGAATCTGCACCGGCAAGACCAGCGCGAAGGCCAGCCAGTGGAACCAGATTTTCATGCCCAGGTGGAAAACCCATTCGCCGACGAGCAACGGCACAGTTCCGATGAGGCCGAGGACTACGTTGAGCCTCCAACCAGCCATAGGCGCGGGCGGGGGAGCCTTGATTTCCAGTGGCGCCGGGTTGGCAGTGTAACCAGCGGCGCGAACCGCATCGGACAAAGCGGCCAGATTCGGTGGTGCTTGGGCACTCCAGCGCACGCGCGCCCGCCCGTCCTGCAAGGAGACCTCGGCGCTGGACACACCGGCCACGCTTCGCAAAGCATCGGTGACTTGGCGCGCGCAGTTGGCGCAAGTCATGCCGGCGATGAGCAAGTCGCTGCGAGGCCCGCCTTGAATCACAGTCCCCATGCCGCCAACATACGCCAGAAGACGTGAGCAACAAGTATTACAAAACAGGCGAACAACGGGGCGCGCTGGTCAGAACCCTCTTCGGCAGTTTGGCGCCGCGCTACGACCTGATCAACGATTTGCAAAGCATGGGACTGCACCGCCGCTGGAAAAACCTCCTGGCCAACATGGCCGGGGTAAAGCCCGGTCAAAAAGCCCTGGACCTCTGTTGCGGCACCGGTGACATCGCGTTCGCTTTGCACCGGGCCGGAGCGGAAGTCGTCGGTCTGGATTTCAGCCCGGCCATGCTGGCGGTGGCCCAAGCTCGCGCCAGGAAACGGCCCGCCACGCCGAATGCGCCGTCCCTGGAGTTCAGGACTGGAGACGTGATGCAAATTCCCTACGGCCCGGCTAGTTTCGACATCGTCAGCATTGGTTATGGCTTGCGGAATCTGGAAAGTTGGGAACGCGGACTGGAAGAGATGCTGCGAGTGGCGCGGCCAGGCGGCCGGCTGTTGGTGCTCGATTTTGGCAAGCCGGAGGGTTGGCTTTGGCAGCGGCTTTTTTTCTTTTACTTGCGGACGGTGGTTCCGTTGCTGGGAAGAGTTTTTTGCGGCGATGCCGCCGCGCTGGCCTACATCTATGATTCCCTCCAAGCCTATCCCGCCCAAAGCGGAGTGGCCGGGAAAATGACCGAGTTGGGGTGCCGCGAGGTCCGAGTGCGCAATCTGCTCGGCGGGGCCATGAGCATCCACTTTGGCATTAAAATGGATGGATGAAGAGGAGGATTAGGGTGGGTCTTTTTCATTTTCCTTTGAGCCGGCGCGGATTTCATCGCGCAGCCAAACCAGCAGGCCGACGCCGAAGCAAATCGACACGCCGACCGGCACCACGAGCAATCCCCAAAAATTTAGGTTGGAATCAGTCATAAACGAAGGGCAAAATGCCCCTTGGCGCGAAAAAGGCAAATTATTTCTTGCGCGCCCGCCGTTCTGGCTGCATGTTATCCTGCACTCAGGAAAACAGGGGGCCGCGTCCCCTTGCGGAGCACAGGTTGCTCCCGGGGGAGAAGAGACCACGCCATTTATGACAAACGAACAAGCGATTGAATTGGAAGGCACTATACAAACAGTGTTGCCCGGAACGATGTTCCGCGTAACGCTGGACAACCAGCATGAAGTCCTGGCCCACATTTCCGGCAAGATGCGCAAGCGCTTCGTGCGGTTGACTGTGGGCGACCGAGTCCGTATGGAGATGTCGCCCTACGATTTATCCAAAGCGCGCATCACCTACCGGCTGCGCTGAACACACCCATACAACCCCTAACTCACCATCCCCTTGATTTACTCATTCTTCTTCTGGACCGCCATCGGCGTCATCACAGCGACTGTTTATGGTTCGATTTTTGAATGGCTTCTGCACCGATTTCTTATGCATCGGCCAATCGGGCCCATTACGTATCCATTCAAGCGCCACGCGCTGGTGCATCACCGCATTTTCAAGTCCGACCACACCTACCATCTGATCAACGAAAAAGACAAAGTAACGATCCCCATGGCTTGGTGGAACGGTCCGGCGCTGGTCGCCATCGCCTCGCTGCCGTTCGTCTTGGCGTCGTTGCTGGGAGTAAACTGGGGGATGCTCTGCGGCGCCGCGCTGGCCGTCAGTTGTTATTACGGCGCCTACGAATACATCCATTGGTGCATGCATCTGCCGCGGAAACGGCACGTGGAACGATCCGGGATTTTCTTCCGGCTCAACGGCCACCATTTGCTGCATCATCGATACATGAACAAGAATTTCAACGTCGTGTTGCCCCTGGCGGATTTGTGTTTCGGCACGCTTCTGCTCCGCTCCAAAGTTCATTTTCAACAGGCCAGCGGCCCTTCAGTCCCGAATGTTCAGCCCAAGCGGCCGGCGCTGGCTCCCTGCGCCAAGGCGCAATAATCCTTAGCCTCTTAGGCTGAGGGAAAAAGCAACTTGGCGGGGTCAGGAAGTTAGGTTAGAATTAAGCCATGAGTGCAACAGAACTCATCAAACAGGTGGCCGCTCTTTCTCAGCGGGAACGACTTCTGTTCGAGCAACTTTTCCATGGCGACCGGCCTCCCATCCATGTCGCCGCCGCCGCCGCCCTTGGAGTCAAGGAATTCGTTACGTTCGATGTGCGACAGGGGGCGATGGCGAAACAAGCCGGTCTGACGGTTAAACCTTAATCTCCGCCGCTCCTAAATATGTTCACTTGGCATAAGTTTTAAATTTTCACCTTGAATTCTTCGCCTTTTTTGAGCGAACGGGCGAAGGCGGCCATCAATTGCGGAATTTGCGCAAGGTCTTTCAAACTGACCACTTCCACCGGCGAATGCATGTATCGGTTGGGCAGGCTGATCAATGCGCTGGGGATGCCCCCGCGCGTCCAGAAAATAACGTCGGTGTCGGTGCCGGTGTTGTTGGAGGAGGCTTCGTGCTGCAATTTGATCTTCTGCGCCTTGGCCACGGCTTCCAGGCGCGCCACTACTTCGGGATGATTGCAGCCGCCGTGCGTCACACTCGGACCTTTGCCAACTTTGACGTCCCCATACTGCTGCTGGCTCACAGTCGGATAATCGGTCGCGTGCGTCACATCAACGACCAGGGCGACATCGGGCTTGAGCGTGTAGGCGATTTGACGGGCGCCCAATAAACCCACTTCCTCCATGATGTTGGAAACGGCCAGGACTTCCGCGCGCAGCTTGTTCTTTTCCCCGCTCAATTGCCGCAGGGCCTCGGCCACGGCGAAGGTGCCGACGCGATTGTCAAAAGCGCGCGCGACGGCCAGATCGCCGCGCAACAGGTCAAAGGCATCGTTCAAGGTGATCGGGTCGCCCACGCGAATCAGGCGCTCGGCTTCTTTGCGGCTCTCGACGCCAATATCGATGAACAGATCCTCCATTTTGGGCAGCTTGCGGTCGGAATCGTTCTTGGTCAGGTGCGGGGCGACGTTGCCGACGACGCCTTTGAC
>PLIU01000501.1:0-6457 GCA_003140095.1 Verrucomicrobiales bacterium
GGACTCGCAGGAGTCAGAACAAATTGGGAGCGACCCGCTTGGCGGGCTGCCCGCCCCTCCCGAAAAGTCAAACCCCGTCAAACCCAGCGAAGCCCGGTCAAACTTGGCCAACCTTGTAAAATATATACTTATCACTACCATTAGTGTTACTAATTGTATTTCAGTTACGGGCATCATTGGCTGCACGATCATCTCCACTCAACCCGTTCCTTGTTTATCGCGATACCCTCTGAGGAGTTCTCGCTCATCCTCACGATCATCTTCTCCCGGATTTTGGTGAAGCGGAACAGCATGCAGACGGTCGCGCAATGCCCCCCTATAATGTGCCCTTTCGTGTTGGCGGGAATCTGGCAGCCTCTTCGTGATTCTATGGGAAAGACACCTTTGAGAACATGGTTGCTGGCCGCGACCGCCGCCTGGTGCGCGAACCCGGCGGCGGCGCAACCGGTCGGGGCCGCGGTGGCGTCGTCGCGGGCGGACTGGCTGGTCAACCCGGCCCCGTTCAAGGCGCAAATTCGTTTTGACACTGCCAAACACGAGCTGACGCTGGAAAATGGCCTCACGCGGCGCACGTTTCGCCTGGCGCCCAACGCGGCGACGATCGATTACAGCAGTCTTGTCACCGGCGAACAGTTATTGCGCGCCACCGGGCCGGAAGCGCGCGTGACGCTGAACGGCACCGAATACGCTGTTGGCGGACTGGAAGGCCAACCGGCGCAAAATTATCTCAAAGCAGAATGGATTGACGATTTGCGCGCGGATCCGGCCGCTTACCGGTTCGCCGAGTGGAAGGAAGAACCGATGACCGCGCGTTTCCCGTGGCAGAAGCGCACGGCGTGGCTGTCCAGGGATTGGCCGTGGCCCGCGCCGGGCAAGGAGGTGACGCTGCGATTTGTGCCGCCGGCTCTCCCGGCCAAATTAGCGGGCAAGGTGGTATTTGAAGACTCTTTTGCCGGGCAACTCGATCCGTCGTGGAAGGTCCGCGTCAGCGACAAGCATCCCCGCTCCTCCTTTTCCAATGAAGGCAAACCGGGAGAAATCTACACGCCGCCCGATACGGCGGTCTATGCCCAACGCTCGTGGCCGGCCGGCGCGGTGACCGCAGAAGTCACGGTGGACACAGGCGACGATACGCTGGCCAATAGTTGGGGTCCCGGCCTGGCGTTGGTAACGCCCGACCGCGTGGTGACTTTTGTCCTGCGGCCCGCCAGCGGCCAGTTTGAAGTCAACGGCGAGGTGCAGGAGGCGACTTTCGACCGTGCCAAATTCTGCCAGTTGCGCGTGCGGCTGGACAAGAAGTTCGCGCAATGCGAAGCCTCGCAGGACGGTCAGAGCTTTAAGACGATCGCCACGGTGGAGTGCCCGCAAACTCCCACTGCGTTGCGCGTCGGCAAGGTCGGCAAAGACGGCAGCGGTCAGGATCACCCCGGCGCGTCGGGGGACATACTAACCCGCTGCCACGTGTTGCATGTGGCGCTGCGCCAAGCCGAGTCCAGCGATCGCCCGGTTGCGGCGTCTCGCCCGGATTTGCCGGAAATCGAAATTCATTATGCCATTTACGACGGCATTCCGCTCATCGAAAAATGGCTGAGCGTCCGCAATACCACCGCGCGTCCCGTGCGTGTCAACAAGACGATCGTCGAGACGCTGAAGGTGGAAGAAAACGAAAGCGCCACGGAGCCTAATATCAACTGGGAATTGCCCAGCCTGTATGTGGAAACCGATTATGCCTATCTGGCGATGAACGGCAAATCGGCCAACAGACACAGCGTGCGCTGGTTGCCGGACCTGAGCTACCAGACTCAGGTCAGCTACCCGATGGAAACACCCTGCTTGCTGGAATGCGGTCCTGAGTTCGGGCCGGACACCGATGTCGCAGCCGGCGGCGAACTGACTTCCATTCGGTGTTTTGAACTGTTCCGGGATGGCAACGACCGGGAGCGGCGGGGGCTGGCCCAGCGGCGGCTCTACCGCACGATCGCGCCGTGGACGCAGGAAAACCCGGTCATGATCCATCTGATTTCCAGCGATCCGGCTGCCATCCGCAAGATCGTGGACCAGGGCGCGGAAGTGGGTGTCGAAATGATCATCCTGAGCTTCGGCAGCGGCATGAATCTGGAAAGCACCGACCCGAGTTATTGGGCCACATACCGGGAAGTGGCCGACTACGCTAAAAGCAAAGGGATCGTCATTGGCGGCTACTCGTTGCTGGCCAGCCGCGGCGCGGCCACGAGCGAGGACAACTGCGGCGGTGCAGAGGCGCGCATTCGATATGGCGTGATGCCATGCCTGGGCGCCAAGTGGGGCCAAGACTACTTGAAAGCCTTGCAGAATTTCATCACCCATACCGGCTTTGGCATATTGGAGCATGACGGCTACTACCCTGGCGACACTTGCGCCCACACCGACCACCCCGGCCACCACGGGCTGGAGGATTCGCAGTGGGTGCAGTTCGCGGCCATCAGCGGCTTTTACAAGTGGTGCCGCGCGCATGGCGTTTACCTCAATGTGCCCGATTGGTATTACCTCAACGGCAGCAGCAAATGCGGCATGAATTACAAGGAGAGCAACTGGTCCCTGCCGCGCGACGAGCAGGAACTGGTCGAGCGCCAAAACGTCTTCGACGGCACGTGGGAGAAGACTTCATCCATGGGCTGGATGATGGTCCCTTTGACGCAATACCATGGCGGCGGCGCGGCGGCCACCATCGAGCCGCTCCACGAGCACCTGCCGCATTACGAAGCGCGTCTGGCCGACCTGTTCGGCGCGGGCGTGCAGGCTTGTTACCGCGGCCCGCGCATTTACGATACGGACGAGACCAAGGCGCTGGTGAAAAAGTGGATCTCGTTCTACAAGCAACACCGCCAAGCGCTGGACGCCGATTTGATCCATTTGCGGCGTCCCGATGGACGCGATTGGGACGGTTTTCTGCACGTCAATCCGCAGGGCAAGGAGAAGGGCCTGGCCATGTTTTACAATCCCCTCCCCCAACCCATCGAACGCCACATCCGTTTGCCACTCTACTACACCGGCCTGACCAACCGCGCGGTCATCGGCTGGGAAGATGGGCACTCGGACAGGATTGCGCTGGCGCGCGATTACTCAGTGGAAGTGACCGTCAAAATTTCCGCGCACGGGCGGACTTGGTTGACAATTGGCGCGCCATGAGAACTCAACCGGCATGGGAAGTTTTTGAATTGAGGGAAAGTTGAAATACGGCAAACTGATTTTCTGGCGTTGGGTATTGGCGCTGGCGGTTCTTCCGGCCTCCATGGGAAATGGCATGTCTGACGTCAATGTTCCAAGCGTTGGAAGCGCAAGGGTATTGTATGACCCGCGAACGAACAGCGAAATGGACGAACTTGCATCCGAGGAGGAAGCGGCGAAATTCACCGCCGCCTTGAACACTGATTGGACTCTCTTCGTCGAGGACCGCGCCCACTCCATCCGCAAGACGTCCGGCTTGCCCCGGCGGTGGCTCAACGACCTTTCCGCCCACACGCAAATCTTCAACGGCAGCGCGCAACCGGGCGAATTCTATGTTTTTCAAATCGGTGTTTTTGCGGCCAAATCCGCCGTGGAAAATATCGAGGTCGAATTCACTAATCTCATCGGTCCCAGTGGCGCGCTGCCGGCAGCCAGTCTGCGATGTTTCAACCTCGGCGGCACTAACTTTATGGGCCAAGCTTTTCACAAGACCATCAGCGTCGGGCAAGGCAAGCTACAGGCGCTGTGGATTGGTGTTGACGTGCCCAAGACCGCCAAGGGCGCTTACCAGGGTGAAATCGTCGTGAAGGATGGCGTCACGGGCGTGAGCCAGGCCGTCCAGCTCCACCTTGCCCTGGCGGGCGATGTCCTGGAGGACCATGGCGACCGGGATTCGTGGCGGTTGTCGCGGTTGCGCTGGCTTGACTCCACGATCGGGTTGAACGACGACGTGGTGACGCGGCCTTTTGTGCCGATTGTCCGCAAGGCCCGCACGCTCAAATTGCTGGGCCGGGAGTTGGAGCTTGGCATGGATGGTTTGCCGCGACAGATACGTTCGTTCTTCAATGCCGATAACACTGCCATCCTCAGACAGCCGACCTGCGAATTGTTGGCCGCGCCAATTCAGTTTGTGGTCGAGACAGCCGACGGCCCCGTGAGATTTGGACCGTCTAAAGTCAAGTTCATTCGCGAACTCAAAGGCGCGGTGAACTGGCACGCCGCGTCGCAGGCGCAGGGACTTGAGTTGACGGTTGATGGGCTATTGGAATATGACGGTTTTGCGGATTACCACTGCCAGCTCAAGTCGGCGGCTCCGCTGATGGTCAAGGATGTGCGTCTGGAAATGGAGACGACGGCCCAAGCCGGCGCTTACTTCATGGGGTTGGGCCGGAAGGGCGGCCAATGTCCCGAAACGGTGGATTGGAAATGGAACGCCGACGTGAATCAGGATGGATTCTGGCTCGGCGCAGTCAACGGCGGGCTTAAGCTTCAGCTTTACGGCGCGAACTGGCGCACGCCGCTTATCAATTGCTACTACCATTTTCGGCCGCTCAACATTCCGGAGTCGTGGGGCGGCGCCGATGGCAAATCCGGCGGCGTCAGCCTGGCCAAGTCCGCCGCCGGGGAGGTACACACACTCGCTTACAGCGGCGCGCGAGAATTAAGCGCGGGGCAGGCCGTGGACTTCAATTTTAAGTTGTTCTTGACGCCCTTCAAGCCGCTGGATACCGACGCGCAGTGGTCCCAACGCTACTTCCATCCGCACCAAGGAGTGACCGACCCGATTTTCTATGAGTGCGAGAAAGTCAAGGCGATGGGCGCCAACCTACTCAACATTCATCATGATCAGGAGCCGAATCCGACGATTAATTATCCCTACTTTGACTTGTCGATGCCACTGCTCAAGAAGAGCGTCGAAAGCGGCCACGCCAACGGCGTCAAGGTCAAGATTTACTACACCACACGCGAACTGACCTGCAACCTTCCTGAACTCTTCGCCTTCTGGAGCCTGAACGGCGAAATCATCTGCGCCAGCCCCGGCCAGGACGGCAAGAAAGCCCGTCCGCTGACCAACCCCGACGGGCCGCATCCGTGGCTGGCTGAACACCTTGGCGAAAGCGGGTTTATCCCGGCCTGGCGCGAAGTAGTCGGCGGCCGCTACTCGAATATGCTTGACTTGGCGGTTATCACCGCGCCTGATTCCAGGCTCGACAACTTCTATGGCGAGGGTTTGGCGTTCACGTTGCGCGAAACGGGCTTTGATGGCATGTACATCGACGACACCGCGCTTGGACGCAAGTCGTTCCAGCGCGCCCATCGCATCTTCGAGGCGGACGGCAAGCCGCTGCTGGCCGATATGCATTCCTGGAACCACTGGGACCCCACCGCCGGCAGCACGCCTTCAGCCTATTGCTACATGCAAAACTTTCCTTATTACCATCGCATCTGGTTCGGGGAAGGATTCAATTACAACACCGCGCCCGATTACTGGCTGGTTGAGATTTCCGGCATCCCATTCGGGCTGATGGGCGAGATGCTCCAGGATGGCGGCAACAAATGGCGAGGGATGCTTTTCGGTATGACACAGCGTCTTGGTTGGTCCGGTGATCCCAGGCCGGAATGGAAGTTCTGGGATGAGTTTGGCATGCAAGGCACGACCATGGTTGGCTGGTGGAGCCCATCCTGCCCGGTCAAGACCGGGCGCGCCGACGTGCTGGCCACGGTTTACAGGAAAAAAGGCAAATCGCTGGTGTCCCTTGCCAGTTGGGCTTCGGTCAAGACGAATGTGAAACTCGTCGTGGACTGGCAGGAGCTTGGTCTCGATCCAAAAAAGACGACCTTGTGGGCTCCGGCCATTGAGGGCTACCAGGCCGAAGCTGTTTTCGCCGTTGATGGCGCCATCCCTGTGGAGCCGGGCCGCGGTTGGCTGTTGGTAGCCGATGAAATACCACGCAGGGTCACTGGCGGACCCATAGCAGCAGGCACAACGCATGGACTTTAGTTGTTCGCAGATGCTCACGTCCAAGCCGCAAAGCTGTCGGTCTCTTCTGAGTTGCAGGATGTCCCGCTGGGTGAAAGACTTCTCTTTGTGATTAAACTGTTTTCGAACCGCCTGCCTGCCCTGTTGCTGCTCGTTGCGCTCGTCTCGCCTCTCGACGCAGACTCGACTACGGATGACGCCGCCAAACCGCAAGCAAAGGCCGGCACCAGTCCGGATGCCAAGAGCGACACCAACGGCGAAGCCAAGATTTTTGAGGAACCGCTGCCCTCGGTTACTGCTCATTCCATCACTGTTGGGGGCAAGACCCTGAAGTACCACGCCACCGCCGGCTATATCGTTCTCAAGGAGGAGGAAGGAAAACCACTGGTCAAGGGACCGGGCCAGAAACCGCCTCCCGAAACCAAATCCGAAACCAATCCGGAGACCGAGCCAAACAAAACCAAGGACGGTCTCAAACCCAAGGCCAAG
>PLIU01000501.1:6529-15817 GCA_003140095.1 Verrucomicrobiales bacterium
GGACTCAAGGAAGACATCGCCAGCGTCGGCGATTTCATCCGGCTCTACGCCTCGCGCAACACGCGCTGGCTCTCCCCGAAGTTCATCCTGGGCGAGAGCTATGGCACCACCCGCGCCGCCGGCCTGTCGGATTACCTGCAAGACCGGTATGGTCTTTATTTTAATGGGATCATTCTTGTTTCCTCGGCGCTCAATTTCCAGGCGCTTGAGTTTGCGCCGCAGAACAACGATCCCTACATCCAATTCCTCCCCAGCTACGCCGCCAGCGCCTGGTATCACAAAAAACTCCCGGCCGACCTCGAGGCCAAAAGCCTCGCCGAGGTCGTCGCGGCCGCCCGAACCTTCGCGGCCAACGACTATGCCACAGCCCTCGGTCGCGGCGACCTGCTCTCCGCCGCCGACAAAACGCGAGTAGCCGGCGAACTCAGCCGCTTCACCGGACTGCCAGCCAGCGACCTTCTGCTGTGGAAACTCCGCATCAAGGACACACAATTCTTCACCCATCTCCTCCGAGCCGAAGGCAAAATGCTGGGGCGGCTAGATGCGCGGTTCAGCGGATTTCGCTACGAGCCTGGCACCGATGGCATGCGAGATCAGCAGGAATATGACCCAAGCGATGAAGCCGTCAACGGCCCGCTCGGCGCCACCTTTAACGATTATGTGCGGCGGGAACTTCAGTTCGAGAGCGACATTCCTTATGAGCTGTCCGCCGACGTCGAGCCTTGGAACTTCGGCGACGCCGCCAGCGGATTTCCCAACACGGCCGAGAACCTGCGCAAGGCGATGACCCGCAATCCCTACCTCAAAATATGGGTAACATGCAGCTACTACGATCTGGCCACGCCCTTCTTTGGGGCCGAAAACGTGGTCGCTTCGATGAATCTCGATCCGGCCATCCGCGCCAACCTGCGGTTTTCCTACTATGAGTCCGGGCACATGCTTTACATCCACAAACCATCACGGGTGAAATTCAAGACGGACTTCGAAGCTTTCCTCAAAGACGCCATCAACCAGCCGCCCATCCACAGCGCCGCGCGCGGGGGAAATTAGCTTTGTGCTCTGAACCGTGCCTATGGTTCGAGTCACCTCCTGCAATACCGGCACAGCCCGCGCAGCAGTCGAATGGGACACGGTCCCGGTGCTGCCTTGGCCGCCATATTCAGTCATGCCATGGAGTTACGTTCAAAGCGGTCGTCATTCGTCCGCCGCATGCGAGTGCGAATTGGCCGAAACTGATTCTGCTGAAAAGCGCCCTGTTTTAAAAAACTTCGCGAGTTGAAGGAGCACCAAAACACTCCAACCATCCTGGGAAAGCTATCTATAAACGCTCCTAGAGAATGCTCTGCTTGACAGATTCAGAGGAGTTTGCGTCCGTTTCCAAAAATGGGGGTTTTTCAGCAGAATCGAATGTTTAGATGCGACCCCCATTCACTTCTAAAGGCAGTCAGTCGAAAGGTCACATCCTCGGGATACCTGGGATGCCCTGTTTCTCTGCTTGTGTGGCAGCCAGATTCCAGATAAATTTGAAGACTTCTTTGGCTTCGGAACTGCTGATTATCTGGCTCGTTGATTTTGGTGGAATATTTGGACAAGGCGGCCTTGGTGTACACACCATGCAATACCAGGTAGTAATAACTTTAAAGTCGGTAGCCGGGGTAACACCAAGAGGTCCCGTCAACTCCCAATATTCAATACGGTAATTGAAATACAACCTGCAGTCACATTTCGTACCCCAGTACTGCCCTTGTTGCTGCCATAAAAAATTCGTCGTTTGCTCCTCGCGGTTAGTCTGGAGCTCCGAATACGTTAGCTCGTAATTGTATGGCCTATTTGTAGCTGTCAACTCTGTTCCAGCGACGGTGTTTGTGTTGCCCTTCCATCCAGGTCCCGGTAATGGAAGTTTGGGAGGTTCGCCGAAATTTGTAACTATCGTATCCCCAAATACTTGTGGTTTAATTGGGTTGTTGTCCTCGAATACGAATCCGTTGCCCAAAGAATTTTCGTCCGCCCAAATGTCGTTACGCGCGATATACTCGCCCACTTGCGAGTTCAAGTACCGGCGACCCGTCCAGCTTAGGGCTGTCTCCTGATCGTAGCATTGCGATTGAAAAAGGTATTGACTGCCGATTCGCCGAATTTGTCAGCGGCATGCCACCGCTATCAAAAATGCTCACCGTGCCATAGTCGCCGTATTCGTACGTTTCGGCGACGCTGCCCTCAATATCCGTGACCGCACGAGCACTACCCTGGTTGTCGAAGAGCGGAAAGTACGGTGTGTCGTCGAGCGTCTCTTCGATGATACCACTGCCGTAGGCGTAGGTATTCGTAGCCCCGTTGGACAACTCCTCCTGGACCACATTATAGCCGTTGTAGTAGTACCTCGTGTCGCCGAGAAACGAATCTTTCTCGACGCGGCGGCCAAGGCAGTCGTATTTGAAGGTGGCCCCTTGCCCAGTCTCAATGTTTGTAAAGGCCACCAACCGGTGGATGTAGTCGTAAGACATCTGGCGGGTACCCGTTTCGAGGGATACCGTTTCAATCAGATCGCCAGCAGGGTCGTAGGTATTCGAGCCGAAAGGGTTAGTGGTGCATTGGTTCATTTGCAGGTCCGGGCCTAGGTCGAAGGTGTAAGAGCCGCTGCCTGTCAGGCCGACGACGTTGGTGCGGTTCCCGGCACCATCATAGTTGTAAAATGTGCCTGGGGCGTTGTTCCCGCCTTGCGACCCAGTGAGTTCGTTCAAGGAGTCGAAAGAGTAATTCCAGATTTTGGCCCCATATTGGGCCGACACTTCGTTGCCGCCTCCGTCATAAGTGAAATTCTCGCCGAGCACGAGGCCGGTCAATGGATTCGAGTATACCATGGAGGAGATGCGCCGCAGACCGTCGTAATACAGGCTCAGGGCTATGCCATTGGCGAGCGTGCGCTCCTCGAGCCGCCACTTTCCAATATATTTGTTGGTGGCCAGCAGCACGCCGGCAGTGAGGTCGAACACGGATGCCTTTCGGTTAAGCGAGTCGAATTCGTTGCTTATGGTTCGCCCATTAGGATATACCAGTTGTGTTGGGTTGCTCATCGCGTCGTATGTCACAACAATCTGGTGCGCAGGGGAGTGTTGTTGGGTGTCGCTGAGGATGTCGCCGAGGGAATCGTAGGCCAAAGAAATGCTTGTCAATGTATTGCTGGCGAAAACCAGCCGAGAGAGACCGTCCCACCTAAAAACCTCGTTGGTGGTGGTCGGGCTCGCGTAGACCCCGGGCGCGATGTCCCTGTTTGTGACGCGATTTAGGAGGTCGTACTGGTTCACGACGACGGTTTGGTTGGGGTCCATTGTCGAAATGACATCGTTATGCACATCATAGGTATTGGAGGTACTCGTACCGTCGGCGTACAGGGTTTTCGTGGGTCGGCTAAGGCTGTCATAGAGGTAGGTTGTTGTGTTGCCGTGATTGTCCGTCTGGCTGTCGAGGCGTGAATCGGCGTCCCAGGTTTTTTGCAGGAGTACTGTGCTAGTCACTGTGCCAGAGCCAACCCCCGTTGACGTTAAGTAGTGTTCGGTGAAAAGAAGGCGGTCGAGACCGTCGTACCCGAAGCGATGCAGGTTGCCCCGGGCGTCAGTGTAAACGGTGGGATCGTTGCGCGAGTCGAACTCATACATGGTAGTATAGCCAAGGTTGTCAATGATCTGAAAAAGTCGATCAATCCCGTCGTAGCTGAAAACAGTGGTGAATGTCTGAGCCGGTTGGCCGGAATCGGATATATCCACTTCGACCGTCCTCACAAGGTTGTTGTTGGGGTCGTAGATGTTAGTTCTCGTGTTGCCTTTTGCGTCAACCACGACACTGGGGCGAGCGGCGGTGTCGTAGACCGTGACAGTGGCGTTAGTGTTCGCGTCGAAGTTGGTGAGCACCTGGGAATTGTCGCTATACACGGTCCGAGTGATGGCGTGTCCGCTACCGATGGGAGCCTGGGTTGTCTCGTCAAAGAAGGCCTGGTCGTTTGTGACCAAACGATCCATGGCGTCGTACCTGAAGGCGGTCTGTGAGAGCCGGACGTTCAAAGAACTGCCCGGGACATCCTCCACTAACCCTCCGTTAACGAGATTGGAGACTACATTGGCGTTCGGGTCGTAGTGGATGGTATGCAGGTCACCCATCGCGTCGAGGACGCTCGTCGGACGATTGTAGCCATCGCGGGTATAAGAAGTGACTCTCGGCGCGACCGTATCTTCGATACCCTGGACGACATTGGTAAGGCCTCGGTTCCCATCGTAGGCAAATTGCACCGTGGAGTGGCCGGAATCGTTGGGCGCGCGGATCTGCTCGAATATCAGGTCGCGCTCGTCGAAGAGGGTTTGGACCACGTTGTCGGGTTGGTCGCCGTTCACCGCTTCACCGAAGGCAGCCAGAATACCGTTCTGGTCGGCATCAAAGGCGTTCGTAGTGGTGACGTTATGAGTGGCGTCCGCGGTCTGAGACTGGCTGGTCTGGTCGTCGAGTATGTCGTAAGTGGCGGAGGTGTTGATCGTCGGAAGGCTGGCGACAACGGATCCGGTTTCGTCGAGATTTTGGACGGCGACGTTTGTGACATTATTGTTCGAGTCGTAGAACGTGTCGGTTTGGTAACGGACCGAGCCGGACGGCGTGCTGACGGTGCGGGAAAGTGTGCGCACCACCTGGTTGAGCGAATTGACGAAGAAGATCGAGTTGTTGCCAAGACCGTCCACAGAGTTGGTTACGTTGCCGACTGCGTCGGGGTCAAAGTGGTTGGTGATATTCAACCCGCCTGAGTCCAACACGCGGTTTTGCAGGTAACCGGTCTGCGGTTCATTGGTGTAGTAGCTCATGGTGTCCAGGCGACGGTAGCCGCTGCCGTTGTCGGGCAGTCGGTGCGAAGTCATCTGGCCATTTGCATTGTAGGTGAAATCCTGGACGATGGACGGAATGCGCTGGGTGATGTGGATACAGTTACCGTTGGCGTCGTACATGTTGGTGGTTACATGGCCCCGCGCGTCGGTGCTGGTAAGGATAAAGTTGTAGGGCTGCTCATAGGTGTAACTGATGACGATGCTCGTTTGATCCCCACCGCGCGGGCCAGGCAGTTCAAGCACCTGGAGGAGGTTGCCTTGCTGAAACCGGTCGAGATTGGTGGAGTCGTAGGTCTTTTGCACCGAATCCCCTTCGGGATTCACCTGCTGAGTCAGAAGGCCATCAAGGTTGTAAGCGAAGGTCGTTGTGTAGGAGGCAGGCGCGCTTGGCCGCACGCCGCGTGTAAACTGCACCATGCGTAGAACGTTGCCGAGCTGGTTGAACTGGTACTGGGTGACATTGTTGTTGCGATTGGTGACCGTGGTTAGGAACACGGCAGTGGTCACATCGCCGGGCATTGCCTGAGCTAGGTCCGTGTAACTGTAGGAGAGCGTGCCACCGGCCGGAATGCGCGTGGCGTTGGTGCCGCCGAGAATAAGCGAGGCCAATCGGCCGCTGGCGTATTGCGCCACCAAGCGCGGCGGGCCGCCGCTAGCAGCCTCGTTTGGCGCTGTCACGGTGAGGAGCTGGTTGCTGGAGTTGTATGTGTAGAGGGTCCCCTTGCCGCTGGGAAAATCATTGGTGTTTGGCGTGCCAGTGACGGGGGGGCCTGTGACTGCTGTCAAGTCGCCACTGCCATTATAGTCGAACGTAACCGCGCGTCCTGTGAAGTCCACGACTTCGGCCAACCGGCCATTGGAGTTGTATTGGTAGGCGATGGAGCGACCCAAGGTGTCCAGCACGTTGGTAATTTGGCCCATGGAATTGGTGAAAAACGTCATCTTGTTGCCGTTACGGTCAATGATTTGGGCCAACCGCGCGATGCCGAAGGAGTCGGGCACAGAATAAAACGTCTTGTTGCCGTGCTGGTCCTGCTCAACAAACGAGCCGTCGAGGTTGTTGGTCAAACTTGTGAAAAAGCCTGTGGGAGATTGGAACGTGTCGTTGGTGAGAAGCACGTACTCGTCGGAACGGCCATTGCCGTCAACGCGCAACACGTCACCATTGGGCTGGACGACAAGCCGGCGTTCCTCGGTGCAGGTCCACCCATGGCCCAGAATGCCGTTCTGGGTCCAGCCGCTACGATAAAAGCGTTTAAATTGCCAATTGAAGCCAACGCCCTCAATGGACAGGTCCACAGCTTGCTGCACCAGTTCGCCAGTCTGAAGATAAACAGCGCCGATGGCATTGTCTTGCGCGTTGCCCGGCGTCGCGCTGCTATTGGGGTTTTCGGGCGAGGTGCAGCCGCAGGAGGAGAGCGGAGCGCCAATCGAACTTGTGTACTCGGGCGCGCTTTCAAGGGCCTCAACAGGGGGGCCTTCCAGCCGGAAGAACATCACGACGTTTCCAGGCGCCACGAGGTACGGACTCACCGCGCTAAGGACTTGGCTCCAGGGGCCAGCAAGGTTCGTGGCACTTTGGAGGACGGCCCCGTTATCGCTCCATTGGATCTGGACGTTAGTGCCCGAAGACTCAATAGTGAAGGAGCCGACGTCGTGAGCCAGCGCGGGCGGAGCCAGTGCGGCGCAGAGGACGAGCAAAAGCGCGGCTGCGGATGGAAGGGTGGGGAGACGGAACAGGATCCCGTGCCGACGAGACCAACTTGGAGGCGAATTTATTTTCATGCTCAACAAAGGCCACAAAACTTCTGAACACAAGAGAGATCGCTTTTTTATAAAAAAATATGGGTCAAAACAGCAAGTCAATTAATCCATTAAAAGTGTTCTTATTGTCTTAATTGGCATGGCTAATGCTACGGCGCGACCATAATTCACTCTACTGTTTAATGCGACGTTGCGGGTCGTTTTGGGCCAAAAATCTTTCAAAGATCTTTTGGGGGATCCCTCACCTCGGAAAGGAGGCCATTCACAGGCCCCAAATCTTCACGAAGCCAGCACCTGCCGAATCCGTGTTCCAAGACCAAGTTTGGACGGAAGAGTCGATTAAACGCGAGCCTTTCGGCTGCGGACGCCAGATCGAGCGCTTGCTCGAAAATTTCCTTTTCGCGATGGGCGTTTTCGGCGGCGTCCATTATGCTTTCACTTTTGCATTGGGCGCGTGGCTTGGTCCTGCAGCCAAGAAATGTCCGGGTTGCGCGGCGATGGGATTATATCGCCCACCGTCCAGTCAGAGTTCTGGAGAGCCGGGACGGTTCGGGGGTCAAGCCACTTTTTGAGCTGTGCGTGCCCGTCCGGGTAAGAGAGGACTCCCGCGCCGACGTGATAGTTGGAGGGCAGGTCCCAATTGAACTGCGTCAGTTGCGGCTGGGCCGGGTAACCAGTCATGTCAATATAGAAATTGCCCGTGCTGATCGTGTCCGAGCGCTCGTCCCAGAGCAGCACCGTCCGGGAAGGACCCGGATCAAGCAGGTCGTTGAACTTGAGGTAGATGCGCCAGGGAGGGCTTCCCATCCCCGGTCCCCCGACTCCGGGTTGACCCGAAAGGGAGCCGCCAAAGCCCCCAAACCAGGCTGACATCGACATGCTCCGCACTCGGGGCACTCTCTGGCCCGCGAACGGGCCGGAAGATGGAACGACCGTGGAAAGGTCGGCCGGACATTTCCAGATCCCTGCCGAATTGCCGCAATACGACCATAACGGGCTTTTCTTTATATCATATCCAACGTCCCAATTGGAGGGGTTGGTTGGATCGAAATTGAGGAAGCCCGTCACCCATGTGTATCGGTCTGAGGGGTCAGGCATGCCGGGATCGGTGAGGTCTCCGTAAGGGTCGGTGGAATCTGAGTAGGGAAAACGGTCCTTGCTGTCCTGGACATATTGGATCCAAGCCAGGGTCAGCTGACGCAAGTTGCTCATGCAGGCGATGCCTTGGGCTTGGGCCTTGGACTTGCTCAAAGCCGGCAGAAGCAAGGCCGCCAGAATGGCGATGACGGCGATTACCACCAAAAGTTCGATCAGGGTGAAAGCCCTGGTGAGGGCACCGGGTTTGAGTCTGCGTTTTATAGATCTCATAGCCGCCTCTTTGACGCATAATGCTTTTTGATATCTAGTTTTCACACTTAGACCTTTCTATTTATCAATGCGACATTCCGGGCGCTTTTGGGCCAGAAATTTGTCAGAGAGTTTTCTTCAATTCCTCGTAGAGCCAGGCACGGGCGTAGGCCCAGGTGCGCTTGGCCGTGCGCTCCGGCAGGCCGAGCAACTCGCCGGCCTCGGCGTTGGAGAGGCCGGCAAAGAAGCGCAGCCGGATCAATTCGGCACCCAACGAGTCGTGTGACGCCAGCTTGTCAATGGCTTCGCTGACGGCCAGGACGGTCTCATCATCGCTCGCGGCAGCCACATCCACCTGGCTGAGGTCCATCCGCCGCTGGCCGCCGCCGTGTTTGAGGCGCTGCTTGCGGCGGGCGTTTTCGACCAGGATGCGCCGCATCGCCTCGGCCGCCGCGGCGAAAAAGTGGGCGCGATTCTGAAATCCGCGGTCCTCGGCCCGGACCAGGCGCAGCCAGGCCTCCTGCACCAGCGCGGCGGGTTGGAGGGTCTGCCCCGACGCTTCGTTGGCCATTTTCTGCGCGGCCAGTTTGCGCAATTCTTCATAGACCAGCGGCAGGAGTTCCTCAGCGGCCTTGGGGTCGCGTCGGTCAATGGCACTGAGCAGGGAGGTGACATCGCTCATGGGGCAACCCTACCGCAGAAGGCCGGGAGGAAGCAACTCTCCGGCAATCGTTGCAATCGTTGCTCATTTCTATATTAAGGATCACCTTGCGGCGGAGCGCTTCTTCGCGGCAAAGGTTCACGGAGCTTGCACTTCCGTCGATTCTTCCGCCTGCCATTGGGCGACCTGCTCCTTTCGCGCTGCCTGCCACACCTTGGCCGTATTGTCCGCACTGGCGGTGACAATCCGCTGGCCGTCTGGGGAAAAGGCCACAGACATAACCTCGGCGCCGTGCCCACGAAGCGTGAGCAGTTCGCGGCCACTGATCGTCTCCCAGACGACGGCGGTACTGTCCCAACTGCCGGTAACGATTCGCTGGCTGTCCGGGGAAAAGGCCACGGACGAAACATAGCCGCTGTGGCCCGTAAAGGCGAACAACTCGCGCCCGCTGGCGGCCTCCCACGCCTTGGCCGTATTATCCGTACTGCCAGTGACAATTCGCCGGCCATCCGGGGAGAAGGCCACAGAATCAACCCAACCGCTGTGTCCCATGAGCGTGAGCAGTTCGCGCCCGGTGACGGCCTCCCACACATTGGCAGTATGATCCACACTGCCGGTGACGATTAGAAGGCCGTCAGGGGAAAAGGCCAC
>PLIU01000037.1:0-2097 GCA_003140095.1 Verrucomicrobiales bacterium
GTCCTTTCATCCAAAATCGGCGCCACTCCATCGACATACGCAAAGGCGCTCAAATGCTTCATCGTCTTACCGTCCTCCGCCAACTCTTTCAGCCAGCGTTTGGGCAACTCCTTGCCGCCGTAAATCTTTTCGATTTCCTCGCAAATCATTTGGATATTTCCGACCTGCCGGGCCTCGGAGGTTCCGTCCTTTTGAGGACCGGAGGAGAATCGCACCGGCAGGTCAAAACCCGTCGGGCGAAAGCTACTCATTTCAGTTTGGATGAGCTTCCTGATGGCCGGAAGGTCCAGGTTGACCACGCCGGATTCGGATCTCGCTTTCTGTAACTCTTTAAACGTCATATCTTCATGCCGTCTTCGGCGAGTTCATTGATCAAAATTCTGTTAGGCCGAAATCTTGCCCAAAACCTTGCCAACAAACTGCTGTGGCTCCTGAATCTGAAGCAAAGTGTGCTAAAGGACGGAAGAGGACATTGGGGTTCCCGGGCATCGGCGTTGTTGGTTTTAACCGCAGGGATACCCCTGAAGCGTGCGCGCTATAGGAAGATCGCATCCAAGACCCATTCCCCATCAGGCACCCGAGCACTTGCACTGACGTTGACGGATTAACCCCGCTTTTCTGCGGCTGACCAACCGTGGCGATGGTGTTGCCGCTGCCGGCATTTCCCAGCGGTACCGCGGATGTCGACGCCGACGAGATATCCGTTACACCGGTGCCGACGATGCCCGCGAGACTGAGCGTTCCCGCACCAGGTCGGCGATGCCCTTGACGGATTGCCGAAAAGACCCGGCTCATATGCCGTTCTCCTCATCATCGCCGGACGGCTCCCAGCGGGATTTGCGACGGAAGGCTCGGAGGGCGACGTCGCATTCTTCAGGATGGAATCTCACCACGGCACCGCGCTTGTAGAAGGGAATCGTCCCGTCCTCGCACCAGTAGTCCACGGTCCTTACACTGACCTGGTACCGCGCGGCCATTTGGTGGCGTGTCTTCAATAGTTGGGGTTCGGGTGTAACCGAAGCCTCTGCGGCGGCGGCAACGGGTCTGGACTTGCCCGTCTGGCCAGCGTTTCTGAAGGGTAGCGACCGTGGCGCATTCCCCCCAACTTTTGAATTCCTGCGGGACGAAAGCCGAGCAACACTTGGGCGCGCCCCGTTTGAGGGTGCCGCACCACGGATTTGCGTGCCATCTGCGCCTTGGCGCGCCAGCGCGCACTGGGGGACGACCGATACACCCTCAGTCGGAGCGGTTGCAGAGGCCGGATGCCCTTTGGACTTGGTGCGGGAATTCAGGAGTCCCTCCTGTCTCGTCGGCGGAGCGTCGGCGGCATTACTACCAACCGCTGCGGCGTATGGGCGGTCAGCAGCGCCTCCATATCTGGCGGGCCGGGCCGGTGCGATAATGGAGTCTCGAAGATCGGACTTGCTACAACCCAGGCTATCTGGGACATGTAGCTATTCCGGAACCGCGGGTCATAGGACGACCCATAGTACTTACTACTCATCATATCCCATTGTAAGGCCTTCTATTTTTGTTGCCTCGGGTAGAAACACTTTATTGATTCTGCGCAGCCTGATTATTCCCACTTACGGCCAATAATCCCACGCCACGAACCGCTCCGCCCTTGTCTAATTGAAGGTATTTCCAAGCCAGTCCTATGCGTGGGAGGGTGGAAGAGCAGAAATCGCACAGATGGGCGGCCGCTGTTGGAGGTCGGGCGTCCGGCTGTGCTAGAGCAGATGCTATCAGCACATCACAGGTTGTGATTGAGACTTCACTACCTATGACAAGTGGTGAGTACTTGTAATATCCGCCCCGGCGACAACATGGAGTCCCTACGGAAGCTCCCTGATCACCCTTTGAAAACGTGAACTTCGAGGCTGGCCTGGCATCGTGGTACTTCAACGACGGCCCGGAGGACTTCAACCACGGCATGGAGTACCTCAACCTGCGACGCACCTTCGCGCGCACCCCTTTCGCGGCGAGCCGGCTGCTGGGGAGTCTGGGGGTGTCCGACCCGACGCCGCTGTTGGAAAGTTTCGGCGAACCGGTGGGCGCGGCCAAAGGGCAGTCGGTGGTAAGGCATGGTGATTTCAG
>PLIU01000037.1:2128-5448 GCA_003140095.1 Verrucomicrobiales bacterium
GAGGCGGCCAGTGGTATCGGTTGTCGCTGCGAACCCGAGCCGAGGCCTGAATACAAAGGACATCACCTGGACAGTGCAGAATACAGCCAATTGGCAGGCGCTGTTCGACCACCAGAAGCATCGAGGAACCCGGCATGTTATTACGCCACCTCCTGCATCCGGTACCGGTCAAGTACCACCATCGGCACTGGTCCAGCCCAATTGCTCCGGTAACCTTCGTGGGCCACCAACGTCTGTAGTAAAGTGGAGCTGCGCACTGCCGAACTGCTGGATGCCCGCAGCGCGTTTGACCTCCTTAGAAACACTCGCCAGCATGGCAGCGTCCGGGTGCGCATTCAGGAACGATTTGATGCCACCAAGGTCAATGCGCTAATGAAATTTCATCACGACTTCTTCGACCGCCCCAATGGCGGGACGGAAGCCCGCTCTGTTGGCCAGATCACCTCCGATGCCCTGACTGCTGAGGCTGGCGATCTCACTTTGCTGCTCGACCAGGCTGGCCGCTACGCTTTTCTCGAACCGCTTCGCCCCATTGTTGGGAAACTGAATGCGCTGGAGGAAAAGGATTATACGTACCTGCTCAATCATCTTAATGATTTTCAGGACGACTTGCTCACGGCGAAAGAAGATGTTCTTTCTCCGATCAAAGCGTTCATGCGCGGCGCTCAACGTGTTGCGTATGATGAATCCATCACTTTCCTGCGGGAAGAGGAGGCGAATTTTGCCGAAGTTCCAGCCATTGAAGTGCAGCCTCGGCGCGACCTGGCGGCATCCGCTCATCCGTATCGAGGCAATGGTGTTCCCAAAGCCAAGGCCGCCGTTTCCAAGTTGCGCGCCATCCTCGCAGACCTGCTCAAGGCCGAACGTGACCGGGCACTTGCCGCCGTGGACAAACACCACGCCCCGCTCCAGGTTGTGGAAGATTTTGCGTTGCTCAACGAGTCCAGCCGCGCTCAAGTGCTGGCGCTCACTATTGAGGCCCGCGCCGCCATCCAATCCGCCCGCTTTGTCACCGGCATTCGGGACCGGCTCCAACGCTATCTCACACAGGATTATGCAGCCCAGCTTGCTCTGGCTTCGAGGCTCGCGGCGCCGGTGCCGCAGCCCCCTAGAAAGCCTGGCGATAAAGCTCCTCCTCCCGCGCCACCAGTCCACTACACTTCGGCCAGCAGTCTGCGGCCGCAATGTGATCTTCCCTAGATCGCACTGAAGCCGACCTCGGTCAATGGCTCGCGGCCCTGTGCATGGCGGCCCAAACGGAGCTGAAAAAAGGAAACCGCATCAGCCTTTAATTTTGGAGAATTCAATTTAATTTTATGAAAATTGACACAACAGAACTCTAATTTGATGAAAATTAACTTTTCTACCGCTTTTGGTCGGCTAATTTTATAAAAATAGTATGGCCATTTTTCGCACAACGTCTCGGAGAGTTGGAGAAAGAGATTCGCATCAGCCTCTAATTTTATTGAAATTGACACAATTGCACTCTAATTTGATGAAAATGAACTTTTTTACCGCTTTGGATCGGCTAATTCTATAAAAATGGTATGGCCATAATCTTTGCCAACGCCTCCAAGACTCCTGAAGTTGTTCGCGCCGTAAAGGCGAACAGGATGCGGAAAATTGCGTCAAAGATTTACACAGACGACTTAACTTCGCCACCCGAGGAAGTTGTAAGACGGCATCGTCTGGAAATCGCCGCTCATTTTTATCCCGGTGCATTGATAAGCCACCGCTCGGCGCTGGAGGGCAATAATATTTCGCCGGGCGGCAAACTTCATCTCACGGTTTCGCGAGCCGTGGCAACGGTACGTAAACTGCCGGGATTGGAAATCCGTATTTGGCGAGGGTCCGCACCACAGGCGGACGATACCCGGACCCCCTTGGGCGATGGCAAAGAACTGTTCACTTCGAGCCAGGCCAGAGGCATCCTTGAAAACATGCAAATTGCGCGGGCACACGGCGGCGGCGAGCCCAAGACGCTTTCTCCAGAGGAATTGGAGCGTTGGATAGACCGATACCTTCGGATTTTTGGAGTCGGCTGGCTTGATAAACTCCGAGAGCAGGCGAATGATTTGGCTTCGCGATTTGGTTGGCTACGCGAGCAACAGGAACTCAACCAACTGGTGGCCGCGATCAAAGGCGAAACATCGAGCTACAGGCTCACCACCGACCTCCTGCGTTCCCGTGCCCAAGGGAAGCCGTATGATCCAGAGCGGGTGACTCTTTTCGGAACGCTCCAGGCGCGTCTGGCAGCGGAGCGCTTCGTGGAATTGCCGAGGCCTCCGGCGAATGAACTGGAAAACCGCGCCTTCTGGGAAGCCTATTTTTCCAATTTCATCGAAGGCACCAAATTCACCGTCGAGGAAGCCAGGGTCATCGTGTATGACCGGGAGGCGGCCAAAGCGTTGGAAAAAAAGCGTCCCGACGACGCCCACGACATCCTCGAAACCTATCGGCTGATCATTGACCCAAAAATCAGCGGTGAAGTACCAAAGGACGCGTCACACCTTCTGGAGTTGCTCAAACGCAGACACGCTCGAATGATGGCCAGCCGCCTGAACATCGAGCCCGGCGTTTTCAAGAAAACCAACAACCAATTCGGTTCCCGGGTATTCGTCGCTCCCGAACTGGTATCCGAAACCTTGGCCCGTGGCTGGCCAGCCGGCCGGGAACTGCCTTCCGCCTCGGCCCGTGCCCTCTATGTCCTTTTTCTGATCGCGGAGGTGCATCCCTTCAATGATGGCAACGGTCGTATTTCTCGTTTGGGAATGAACGCGGAACTTGAAGCTTCCGGGCAGGCGCGGCTGATCATCCCAACGTCCCTTCGCAACGATTACCTCACGGTGCTCGAAGCGCTAACCGGGAACAGTAATCCCGCCCCATTCGTTGCGTTTGCCCATAAGCTGACAGAAGTGAACAGCCGCATGCCTTTCGGCTCCTTCGAGCAATCGCAGGCCTATTTCAAGAAGACAGGAGCGCTGGATGAGCAGCCACAGGGCTTCGGATTCTTGCCCTCCATGCTCGACGCTAAAACCTAGAGTAATTCCATTTTTCATGAACACCTCTGCGCTCAAGACTTTTGCTCCTGCTGTCCGCAAACAGCTCATGGAGGCGGTCACGCGCAAGCTCGACTTTGCCATCGCCGCCCAGACGCCTGATTATCTCACGACTTTTGCTCCCCAAGTTTCAGCGCTGCGGAAGCTCGCGCAGGCTGACCGGGCTGGGATCATCGAGCGTGTGGCTTACACCTGGTTCAATCGTCTGGCCGCACTGCGTTTCATGGACGCGCGAGGCTGGCATGCATGTCGATCTGGAAG
>PLIU01000424.1 GCA_003140095.1 Verrucomicrobiales bacterium
GGGTGTCAGGCGAAAGGGAAGCCCCTTCTCGTAAAGAGTCAGTCGTTGCTGCAGGACCGGTCGATCCGGGTCCTCGGACGATGCCATTTCAATGGCCTCTCTCTCAAATTTGATGGCCTGCTCGAAATCACCCGCTTCCGCGCACGCGGCAGCGTACGTGTCAATATAACTCTTGTTGCTCCACCCCGCCAGTTCGCAGGCCTTTTTGGCTTTCTCCACCGCCGCGCGGCCATTTCGAACAGATGCATCCGCACACGTCGCCAACAGCCACGCCAACTGATTGAGAGCATAGCCATCTTTGGCGTTTAAACTGGCCGCTTTGCGGAAATCAGCCGCCGCTTCTTCAAACTGGCCGGTCACAAAATAAATAGCCCCGCGTTGGTCGAACACATTGTAGTCTTTGCCGTTCAATTGGGCGGCTTCGGTAAAGTCGAAAATGGCTTTGTCGAACTGGCCTCGTTCTCGATAAAGAACTCCGCGATCCCGGTAAGCTTCAAAATACTTGGGATTGATGCGGAGGGCTTGGTCATAATCACTCAAGACCGCCTCCATTTCGCCGTTCCTCCATCGGGCTTGAGCGCGCTCGTAAAAGCCGGTGGCCGTCTCCGGGTGTGAGTTGGCGGCCCTGTCATTCGCATCAATCGCCACGTTGAGGACGGCCATGGTGTCGCGTGCGTTCTGGATATCTTCCTTTCGAAGATAGCAATTCAGAGCATCCTTGTAGCATTCCAGCGCCGGACGCAATTGGAATCGCTCCCAATAGATATAACCGAGCAACAGCTGCGGTTCGCCTTGATCAGGATCCAGTTCGACGGCCTTGCGCAGAAAGCCAACAGCCTCATCCAGGCTGCCATTGTGCCAGGCAATACTCCCTTGGGCAAAATTGGCCATGACGCCGGTTTTGTCCAACCGCTGTAACGCAGGCAAAATCCCTCCAGCCTCGTCCCATCGGTTTGCGGCCGCCAAGAGGAGAAACAAACTCTCCTGGGTTACCGTCAGATCTGGCGCCAATTTGCGCGCAATTTGGCAACGCGCCAGATCACCCTGGTAGCTTAACCAGGCGGCGGAAGCTTGCACGTCATCCAAAAGCGCGAATTGCTTGTGCGGCGCGCCAAACCACCGATAGGCGGCATCGACCAATAGTATCTGATCACCCACCACAACACTGGCGCAAGCATGCGGAACCTTTCGGTCATCGCACTCCTGTTGAACCAGGACGAAGTATGTCCTCAACCCGGCCGCCCGGGCCAAACTTACATAAAGGAGGGCGTAGTCCATGCAAGGAAAACTGGCTCCAGGTTTATCCCAATCGGCAAACACATCTGCGGCCGTGCGTTTGCCATAGGCCCTCAGCCCAACATCCACGTGACACGCCAGGCCATCAAAAAGCATTTTGGCCTTTTGCACATCGTTGGTGGCTCCCGCCGTAAGCTCCTTCGCCCAGTGGTCCATCTCCAGCGTTCGGGTCAGCGGATTGACCACCAAAGTAAGTTCTTCCCGCGAAAGTTTCTGTTGCAGAACGGCGGCGAAGGTTTGTTCTGAATAATTCGTGGGCGGGGCGAGGTTGAAATAAACCGGCACTAATCTGGCCTTCCAAGCGTCCAATGAAATCTGATATGATTTGAGCCGCTCGGGTTCTATTCCTTGTCGCTTCGCAATGGAAATAAACTTCTCGTAGTGATCGACAGCCAACGATGCCTCAGACAGCTTATCGTACGCTTCGGCTAGGAATTGCTCGGCATTCAGATCCTCAGGGGAAGCCAAGCGCGCGGCGGCTTTAAGTTCGCTCATCGCTTTTTCGCGATCTCCCAAGACGGCAAACCCCCGGCCAAGATGGGCGTGGGCGGAAGCGGAAAAAGGATCCACCTGGAGGGCCTTCTCAAAACTCTCCATCGCCCGGGCGGCCATGTTCTGCGACCAATACGTTTCCCCCAACCGCACGAATACCTCCGGCTCGTCCGGGTCCAGGCGAGCGGCCATCTGGAGTTCCTTTTCCGCCTCTTGATGCTTCGACTCCAAACCACAGACCGTGCCCAGCGTTTGGTGCGCCCCGTACCTACTCGGCCTCAGTTCAACCGCGTGACGAGCCGCCTTGTCCGCCTCGGCCATTTCTCCACGAGTGACCAGGATGCCAGCCAACACGCCATAGGCCAGTCCGCATTCAGGATCGGCGGCAATCGCTTGGCGAATGTTTTTCTCTTGTCCAGCCAACCCGGATTTTTGCATGGACATAATCTCTGCCTTGCACACGTATTCCATCGCCTCGCTTGAGGTCGTCCAACGCTCATGCGTCCGTTCTTGCTCGCCCGGCGCGGGAATGATCGCCAATTCCCTGAGAATTTGATCCACCAAGCGGTCACGCACCTCGTGCCAGTCTGCCGCCGCGGCTATCAATTCTGTCGAACTGCTGCCCATGGCCACGTTCAGCACGCGAGCCATCGCCCGCCATTTATCCCCGGCCCTTTGATAGCTGCCCCATATGACCCACCGGGCTTCCATTATCTCCCCAAGTTTTTGAGCCTGAGCTGGATCAATGGCAATACCGTCTTTGATATCCATCTGCCGAAACGCGAAATCGACATCTCGAAGAATGTGAAGAGCTTTGACTTCGCTCATTCCGTCAACGAGCAAACCATACAAAGCCATCCGGCCCCAGTCCGCCGCCGTATCGCCGGCCTTGTTCTCGAATCCCAAGATCGCGACCGGGATGCGGTTGGAAGGCATGGCCGCCTCGACGAATTTGTCCAGAGACGCTGGCTGGCCAGACACCAGGAAAGTCGCATCCTGCAAAAGAAACAGCAACAAGAGCTGGCATGAAAACCGTTTCATTTCTTGCATCGTATTCCAAGCGCAGACGAGACGCAAGGATGGATGGGGGTCTCGGTGGTCTCGGATTATAATAAAGGTTTGCCTTCCTTCAAGGGTTCCGCCTTGCGGCGGCCGGGACCGGGACTTTTGATCAAGGCTCTCTGGTATAACGTCGAGCTTGACAATTATCGTGTGTTTGCGATAGAGTGGGTGAGTACGGTATACCGCAAACTAGGCTGCTTTTCTTTCAGGATGCCAATGGCAGTGCTCCCGTGTGGGAGTGGTTGAGGGACTTGCGGACCAGGAACCCGAAGGCTTATGCCAAGTGCGCGGTTCGCATTCGCCGGCTGGTGGAGTTGGGCCGTGAATTGAGACGACCCGAGGCCGATTTGCTACGTGATGGCATTTACGAGTTGAGAGCCAGAGACTTGGAACGGTCAATTACCGGATTCTTTATTTCTTTCATGGCCGGAACGTCGCCGTGCTGTCGCACGCGATAACCAAAGAAAAGGAAATACCGGCCGTCGAGATCAACCGGGCAGTGGAGCGCAAGCATGCCTTTGTGGCCAGCCCCGCCGCCCACACTTTTATAGGAACCATTGAAAATGCGTAGCCAAAAGACTCAAACACGCACTAGTGACGCATTGGTGCTCATGGAAGAACTGACCGGGAAGAGCCAGGAAATGGCTGACTTGGTCGAACAGGAACGGGCCAATCTCGATATGGGCCGAAAGATTTACGAACTTCGCACCAAGGCCAAGCTCTCTCAGGCCGCGCTTGCGCGAAAGGTTGGCACGACCCAGTCTGTTATTTCTCGCCTCGAAGATGCGGACTACGACGGTCAATCCTTGGCCATGTTGCGCCGCATCGCCTCTTCGTTGGACAAGCGCGTCGAAATCCGTTTCTTGCCCAGCCGCAAGCTGCAACATGCTTGATGGATTGTGCTCTGCTCGCCCTTTTTATTGGTTCAAGAGCGGAAAACCGTACTATTGACGTTTGCCTTCCTTCAGGTTCCCCGGCTCGCGGCGGCCGGGACCGGGACGTTTGGTCAGCGCGTCGCCCAAATCGGCGCGCGCCTTTTTGGCTTCGGCTTCGAGCTGCTTGACCATCTCCGGTTGTTGCGCCGAAACATCAGTCGTCTCACCGATGTCGTGGACCAGATCGTAGAGTTCCTCATGTTCAACTTTGCGAAACGAATAAGGCACCGGCGCTCCGCCCTTGCCGCCGGGTTTGCCGGCCAATGTCTGGTAAGTATGCGGCAATTGAAGTTTCCATTGACCGTCGCCGCTGGTCACGGCCTGAAGTTGGTTGACCTCATAATAAAACCAATACGCATTGTGCGGATTCCTGGCGCCGGGCTGGCGGGAAATAATCGGCCACACATCCAGGCCGTCAATCTTGTGCTTGGGCACTTTGGCGCCGACAAGCTTGGCGATGGTTGGAAATAAATCAATCGTCATGAGCATGTCCGACGTGTCGGCGCCGGCCGGAATATGTCCCGGCCAACGCATGACGCACGGCTCGCGCGTGCCCCCCTCCCAGTTGCTGCCTTTGCCTTCGCGCAATGGTTTGGCCGATCCGGCGTCGGTTCCGTAGCACAGCCAAGGCCCATTATCGGAGGTGAAGATTACCCAGGTGTTTTCGTCCAGGCCGTTGCGCTTAAGCGCGTCAAGAATCTGCCCGACCGACCAATCAATTTCCTCAATCACGTCGCCGTAGAGGCCGCGCTCGGTCTTGCCGCGGAATTTGTCGCTCACGCCCAGCGGTACGTGCGGCATGCTGTGCGCAAGGTAGAGGAAAAACGGATGCCCCTTGTTTTGTTCAATAAACCTCACCGCTCGTTCCGTGTACCACGTCGTCAGATGATTCAAGTCATAAGTGGTCATTTCCTGTCGGAAGACTTTTTCTCCGTCATAAATGGTCAGGTCCGGGTAGCCGCGCACCAGGGCAACGAGGCTGGACGGCAAATTGGTGATCAAATCCGGATGCCCGGGCCAGTAGTCGTTGGAGACGGGCAGACCAAAGTATTCATCAAAGCCGTGGCGCATCGGCATGAATTGCGGCGAATCGCCCAGATGCCACTTGCCAAACATGGCGGTGGCGTAGCCCTGTTTCTTGAGCAGTTGCGCCAGCGTCATTTCATTGTCACTGATGCCGACCTTGGAGAACCGCGGCAGCGCACCGTGAATGCCGATCCGGTTGGGATAACAGCCCGTCAGCAGCGCCGCGCGCGAAGCGGAACAGACCGGCTGCGCGACATGGAAATTTCGAAAAATCGCGCCCTCGTCCGCCATGCGGTCGAGGTTTGGCGTCTGAAAGCCTTCCGCGCCAAACTTGCCCACGTCGGCATAGCCCTGATCATCGGTGAAAATGATGACAATGTTAGGTTTGACCGCCGCGCCGCCCATGGCGGACGTGCGGACGAGGGCAAACAAAATGATGGCTCTAAGGATGAATTGCGGCATGGGACACAGGCGGTGTTGTTACGGAGTCAGCGGCGTCTGGTTGAGGTTCACGGTCCCCAGCGGCCGCCAGTTCGACTTTCAATCGCTCAGTCAATTCAGCGACTCTGGCGGAGTATTCAGAATGGCCTGCCAGATCGTGGATTTCGTAAGGATCGTCCTGCAGGTTGAATAACTGTGTCTGGTTCGCCTTGGGGTAGCGGATAAGTTTCCAGTCGCGCGTGGCCAGGGCGCGCTGGACGTTCTGGTAAGCAAAGACCAGCGACGAACGCCCCTTTTGGCCGGCCTCGCGCAGAACTCTGCTTAAATCCAGACCTTCACTTTTGGGTGGCGAGGGCACGCCGCACATCGCGCCCAGTGTGGGCAGCACGTCGTAGAGGTAGCACATCGCCTCGGACGTTTTGCCGGCGGGAACGCCCGGTCCGGCAATGATCAACGGCACGCGTACGGAGTCGTATTCGTAAAGATTCTGCTTGCCGATCAGCCCGTGGCTGCCGCGCGCCACGCCAGAGTCGGCGCTGAACACGACGATCGTGTTCGTGGCGAAAGGCGAAGCGGCCAGCGCATCGAGGATGCGGCCAATCTGCGCGTCCAGATACGTGATGTAGCGGTAGTAATCCGCGTTCATCTGGCGCACCGCGTCGGGCGGGCGCGGATGCGCCAGCAGCAATTCGTCCCGGATGCTCATTTCGCCATTATCAAACGGATGCTGCGGCAGAAAATTCGGCGGCAGCGGCATCTTCGCCGGGTCGTATGTGACCGGAAAATCCGCCGGCACGATGTGCGGATCGTGCGGCGCGTCGAACGCCACATAGCAGAAGAACGGGCCTTTCTTATGTTCCCGCAGGAAGCGAATCGCCTCGTCGGCGGCCACGGCGCACAAGTGCTCATGGGCCAGCCGGGGTTTGGAGAGCTTGCCCTTCTTCAGGTCTTGCACGAAAGCGCTGAGCGGGTTGGTGGCCATGCCGCCGACGAAAACGCCGCGCGCGAACTGAAAACACAGCGGCAGCGACGCAGCGCCGTTGTGCCATTTGCCGGTGGCGAAGGTTGAGTAGCCCGCGTGCCGGAACGCCGCCGGCCAGGTTTCATCGCGCTGGAGTTTCTCGTCTATGTGAAAAAGAGACTGACCGGACAGCAACATCGCCCGCGACGGCACGCATGTGGCGCCATTGAATCCTCCTTGCATGTATGCGCGCGTCAAAGCCACGCCTTGATGGCAGAGCCTGTCCAGATTGGGCGTCTGGATGACCGGATTGCCGAGCGCGGCAATGGTATCCGCGCGCTGGTCATCGGCAAAAAGGAAGATGACATTGGGCCGGGCCGGCGGCAATTCCGCCGCACCAGCAACACGGTTGCCTGCAAAAAACAAAACAGCCAGCCAGCCTGGAATCATCCATTTCATTTTTTATTTTTATCCCCTTCCCACTGGCCCCGCAAGTCCTGCTCCTTCCTTTTGTTCCAAATTCGCTCTTTTCTGGGAAGATTCCTCAGCGCGAGGTTTTAAATAAGCCCATTTTCGAGGTTGACTTGCGGTGTTAGAGAAGGGATATCCGGGCAGACGACAGGTTTGCCATTGGAGCCTGCGCCCGGCCAAATGAAGACTGCGAACAAAAACGGAAAATCGCGCGCGAATGGAACAGTGTTCACGCGTACGGAGTTGTTGGCGGCACATGAACGCGCGCTCAAAAGAGTGAGCAGGATGACCCCTCAAGAAGGTTTTGCGTCTCTTGTCAAAGCTGGCATCTACACTCCCGACGGCAAACTGCGGCCGCGCTACGGCGGCTGACACCGGCACTCAGCGCTCGCTGTGGTATTCGGACGGCACTGGCCTGAAGAGCCTAACCCGACTTGGCGGATTC
>PLIU01000102.1 GCA_003140095.1 Verrucomicrobiales bacterium
TTGCCCACTGTGAAATTTTGTTCGCACCGCGACAATCTGAAACTTAAAAGGGTCGCAAAAGGGCTGTAAAAGTTCCTAGCATGTGTTGCGTGATGCAGTTTTCAAAACATGCCGTGAGAACAATGGGCTGGTTGTTGATCATGCTTCCAGCACCATGGGCAATCCAGTCGGTTGCTCAAACCGATATGCCATCGGGCGCGGCCAGTGCATTGACGGTGAACGTGGTTGATGGCGTCAGCGATCAAGCCATTGCCGGGGCAAAATTGCAAATGGTGGCAGCGGCCGGACGACCGCACCTGATTGGAAGCTGGACTACCGATCAGGCCGGCAGGAACACGCTCAAATTCTCAACCTTGACGGGTGATGAACTGAAATTCTGGACCATCGCTGACGGCTATGTTCCCGCCGAAACGGCCGCGCCGCGCGATCTCACTGGCTCATTTCCAATTGTCTGCGCCGTGCGATTAGAGCGAGCTGCGACCGTCGGCGGCATCGTCCTTAATGAAGCGGGCGCGCCGGTGGCCGGCGTCGAGGTATTTATCGAATTGGGAGCAAAGCCCGAAATTCAGGACCCTCCAACCATTCCGGAAACACGCGATAATTTTCATTACGAAAAAACCGATGCCAAAGGCCGCTGGACTTGCCGTCACGCGCCCAAGCAGCTTCTAAGCGTGCGGTTCCGCCTGATCCATCCGGATTATGTGACTGCGATTTTTTCGCCAAACACGACCGAGCGGCATGAAGAAAACGTCGCCAGTGTATCCGAGGCCGACCTGCTTGCCTCGGCAGCAATTGTCATCCTCAAGCGCGGCCTCACTGTCAACGGCATGGTCCTCGATTCAAGCCAAAACCCCATCGAAGGAGCCGAAGTCACTGGCGCCGATTATCCAGTATGGACGCCGGCGGATGGCCGGTTCAGTTTCAACAACTTTGCGGCTGGGCAGACGGTATTGACCGCGCAAGCGAAGGGCTTTGCTTCGCAACGAAAACAAATTTGGGTCAGCAACGGAACGGACGCAGTGCGTTTCGAACTGGCAAAGGGCAATATCCTTAAGTTGCAAGTGCTGGATGCAAAAGGCAAACCGGTTCCCAGCGCGCACATTTCCGCCCAAACAGGGCAGAAAAATGCCGCAGGCCAGTGGCAGTGGGAAACCGATGAGCAAGGAAAGCTCGTCTGGGATTCGGCGCCTGCGGAAGAGGTGCTCTATAGCATCAGCCATTTCGGATATGAACCCGCCCGGTGGCAACCGCTAAATGCGGACGGGAGGGAACAAGTAATCACACTCCAGAAGCATCTGCAGATTTCAGGGCATGTGGTGGATTTTGATACGCGCACTCCCATAGCGGCGTTCCGTGTGATTCCAGGCGTTCTTCATGTGGACCACCACGATTGGAATCAAACCCTCATCACCAGTGGTCAGAACGGGACGTACGCTATTGCGCTTCCGAAACTGGATTTGCCTCACGTCGTGCGAGTTGAGGCGAACGGTTATTATCCGGAGATGTCGCGCACGTTCCAGGACGCTGAACAAGAGGCCGTGACTGACTTTGCCTTGAAACGCGGCGAACTGATCAGCGGCAGAGTGCGGTTGCCCGACGGCAAGCCCGCAAGCGAAGCCCAAGCCGCCCTTTGCCTGGAAGACCAAGTGCCCGTGCTGGCAGAAGCGAAGTTCACCGAAGTCGAGCTTGGTCATATTTCGGAAACGGATGCCCAGGGCGGTTTTCTATTTCAGCCGCAACATGGCTTGAAAATGATCGCCGTGGCTCACGAACAAGGCTACGCGGAAGTTTCCTTGGGCGATTTTAAAAAATCGAAAATAATTCAATTGAAACCTTGGGGCCGCATCGCCGGCATGCTTTTGCTCGGAACCGCACCCTGCACAAACGAACTGGTGCAGTTGGTCCGGGTCGGATCATTCAGTCCGCGGTTTCAGCTCAACAGATTTGCCGCGCTAACCGACGGCCAGGGCCGCTTCACATTCGAACAGGTGCCCCCGGGACAGCACATCATCGGTCATCTGATCAATTTGCAATTCAGCCATGGCCAGACGATAAGAGTGGTCTCCGGCGAAACCACCACCGTCGTCCTGGGCCAAGGCGGAAGGACAATCATGGGCCGCATGGAGGCCGCCGATGGACGCCAACTCGATTGGGAGGGTGGCCGTCATCCTGCATTTTTGCACGCCAGGCTTCCGCCGTTGGCCATTCCGGAACTGCCTGATGCCCTGGCCACGAACGCGTGGTTGCGGGCCTATTGGGATTCAGACCCAGGCCGCGCGCGCCAGATTTCCGATGTTCACTATGTCCTGCAATTTGAATCGAACAACGTCTTCCGGGCGGAGAACATTCCGGCGGGCCTTTACGAATGCGAAATCCACTACCATGAACCCTCGGTCCGTGAAGGCGAACCGGACACCTGTCTTGGGATAATGAGAAAAGAAATCGCCATCCCGGAGCTGCGTCCGGGCCAGCGTGACGAACCTTGTGACTTGGGGACAATGACCACCACCTTGAAACCGTCAACCCGTTGACACCGCAGACAGAGGCCCTTGCCAAAACCCTGGTTGATAAAAAATGCAAAGTTCGGACTTGACATACTCGTACAATTGTAAGAGACTATGCGCCATGAAGAGTGAACCTGTCTTATTGGAGATCAATCATGAGTGAACTCGAATTGGCCGAAATGGCCGGCTTGGGCGCGGCAGAATCTGAAGTTCTGAATATTGTCTGGGAACTCAAAGAGGCGACCGTGCAACAGATTTGGGCCAAGCTGCCGCCCGGCCGGGCTATCGCCAGCGCCACGGTGCAAACGATGCTGCGGCGATTGCGCGACAAGGGCTACGTGAAGAGCAAGGTAGCTGGCAAAGCCCATGTCTTCTCCTCGGCGATCAAGCGAGAGCAAGTGATTTCCAAAACAGTGGGCGACCTTGTGGGCCGGTTCTTCGGCGGCGACGCGGTGCCGTTGGTATTGCACCTGGCCGAAAGCCGCCGCATCGACCAGGCGGACCTTAAACGGCTGCAGCACCTATTGAAGGACAGCCCGCCGAAATCCGAAAAATGATTCTCTTATGATAAGCCGTCTCCTTCATCTACTTTTGCTACAGAGTTGGCAGATTGCCGTTCTGTTTGGGCTCATTGGAGTGGCTTGTCTGCTGTTGCGCCGGGCCAGCGCGCACTGGCGGTATCTTCTGTGGCTGGTAGTCCTGGTTAAATGCCTGGTTCCACCCGTGATGCCAGTTGCTTTGCCCGGCATGGCACAGACGGTCGAACACATTTTTGCTAAACGGAACGAATCGATGCGGGACGCTCTGTTTGCCGTCGCACCTTCCAAGGCTTCAGTCCTGGCGTTTGAGCCTTCAGTTTCAGCGCCGGCTTCCCTCTCAGAGATTTCCCTGGCGCGCTCTTCCGCCTGGGAACGATTTGATTGGCGGCTTTGGCTGCTGGCCGCATGGGTCGCGGGCGGCTTGATCTATCTGATGACGGCTTTGGTCAAGGCTTGGCGTATCCAACTCGGGTTGAAGCAGGCTCGCACCTGGCCCGATATGGAATTGGAATGCGAATTCTTGGACATGGCCAAATCGATTCGCATCGAATATCGTCCCAAGCTCTGTTTGATTCGTGGCCTGGGCCAGCCGTTCGTTTGGGGCATTTTCCGAGGTTCGATTTATTTGCCGGAAGCCTTCGGCCGGCAAGGAACTTCCCGCGAGCGAATGCTTATCATGGGCCACGAACTGGCCCACGTGCTGCGCTGGGATGCGTTGATCAATTTCATCCAGGTGTTGGTGCAGGCGGTTTTCTTTTTCCATCCGCTGGTCTGGTGGTTGAATAAAATGATCCGTCATGAACGGGAGAAATGCTGCGACGAGATGGCCGTGGCCAGCCTGCATGTTGATTCCCGGGAATACGGTTCCGCCATCGTGGATCGCCTGGCCGATTTTTACGAGCCCGCCTGCCCATCGTCCTCACTGGCCATCTCCGGGCACGCGAAGGACCTTGAAGATCGCGTCAAGAGTTTGTTGCAGCCCGGGCGCGCCTTTCATCGGCGGCCAACCGTGGTGGCCATGATCACCGTCTTTCTCATTGCGGTCACCGTCGCGCCTGCTCATTTGGTCATGACGGCGGAGCCGGCCAGAACAACCGCCACAACCCAAGCGGCGAAAAATCCCGTCACGCTGGTCGCTTTAGGCGGTTATGCCAATGCCAGCTTGAAGGATAGTTGGCTGCCAAATGTATCGGACAACGATTTGTCCGAGTTGAAGCCGGGAACATGCGTTCTGGCCGGTGTGCCGTTTGAAATCAGCCGCGTGGTGCAGTTGGCTGGCCATGGCATGGCGCGAAGCGGCCAGCCATTTCCCGACGCCGTGACGGGCATCAAACTGGACCGGTCTTTCAGGAAGCTCCACCTGCTCCATGCCTGCGCCGGCAAAGAAGAAGCCGGCACGCTGGTCTCAAAGATCGTGGTGCATTTCGAAGACGGGACGCAGCAGGAAATGCCCATTAACTACGGCCAGCACGTGCGGGATTGGTGGTTCTGGGAATTTGATCCCGTCACCGACCCGAACACGACCATGGCCTGGACCGGCAACAATCTGAATGTTCGCTCTCAAAATGGGGCCTTGCGCCTTTATCGCACGACCTGGATCAACCCGCGCCCACAGGCACGCGTCGTCAGCGTGGATTTTGTTTCCGGCCATTCAAGGTCCGCGCCTTTCATGGTGGCACTAACGGTGGAATGAGAGACCATCGAGCCGGAGGGAGTTTTCTTTACAGAATGAAATTGAACAAATGCGGCCAAATGAAGTCTGATGTAGTACAATTGTAAAATGTAGTTTCCTTATCGCCAGATTTAGATTATGAAATAGCATTGCAATGAATCAGCCAAAAAGCAAATCGAAGGAGAAAATATGCCAACTATGACCGCCGCCACCCCGCCATCGGCAACCGACAAGGTAAGCCTTAAAGCCATCGAGAATCTGGCCAACCAGCACGACGCCGTGCAGGCGCAACTGGCCAAAGCGATCGTGGGCCAAAGCACGGTCATTGAGAACGTGCTGCTGACCGTTTTTTGCGGCGGACACGCGTTGATCGTCGGCGTTCCGGGCCTGGCCAAAACGCTGCTCATCAATTCGCTCGGCAGAACGCTCGCGCTTTCTTTCAAGCGCATCCAGTTCACGCCGGACCTGATGCCCTCCGACATCACCGGCACGGACATTATTGAGGAAGACCCGGTGACGGGAAAACGGCGGCTGGAATTCTTGCAGGGACCGGTCTTTGCAAACCTGATTTTGGCCGACGAGATCAACCGCACTCCCCCCAAGACACAGGCGGCCATGCTGCAAACGATGCAGGAGCGCGAGGTGACCGTCGGCAACAAGACTTATCCGTTGCCCGCGCCTTTCCATGTCTTTGCGACGCAGAATCCAATCGAAATGGAAGGCACCTACGTTTTGCCCGAGGCGCAGGCGGACCGCTTCATGTTCAGCATCAATTGCACCTACCCGACCAACGCGGAAGAAGAACTGGTGGTGCGCAACACAACCGGGATCGAAACGCCACAATTGACGCCAGTCCTCGACGCCGGCCAGATTGTCGAAATCCAGAAGCTGGTCCGCGCCATTCCAGTCTCGGACGAAGTCGTGAGTTACGCCGTGCGGTTGGTGTCACGGACGCGGCCGGAGGATCCCGCCTCTCCTCAATATGTAAAGGAATTTGTCCGTTGGGGGGCAAGCCCGCGGGCTTCGCAATACTTGATTCTGGGCGCCAAAGCGCGCGCCGCCGTCGCCGGCAGCTTCTGCGCTGACTATGATGGAGTTCGTTCAGTGGCGCGGGAAGTCTTGCAGCATCGTATCCTGACCAACTTTCATGCCCGCACCCAAAAAACCACGCCCGTCAATATCATCGAGCGGTTGTTGCAGGACATCACGCCCGACCATCCTTGATTCGCCGCACGCCTGCCTCTTATGTCTCCGTCATTGACAATCGACCCAAGCCTGCTGGAAGCGCTGGATGATATTTCGCTGGTCGCGCGCAATGTGGTCGAGGGCTTTCTCAGCGGGCTGCATCACAGTCCCTTTCTCGGTTACAGCACCGAGTTTGCTTCCTACCGGCAATACATGCGAGGCGACAACCTGCGCTACGTGGACTGGAAAGTTTGGGGCCGCACGGACAAACTTTACGTCAAACAATTCGAGGACGACACCAATCTCGCCTGCCAAATTCTTCTTGATTGCAGCGCTTCAATGGATTTTGGCCAGAGCAACAAATTTCACTATGGCCGGCTTCTCGCCGCGGCCCTGGCTTATCTGATGGTGCGCCAACACGACGCCGCCGGCCTGACCCAGTTCGGCGCGCGGACGGTGCAGGCGTTGCCGGCGCGCGGTGGCCGGCATCACGTGGATGATCTTTTCCAATTGCTGGCAGGAACGGCGGCGCAAGGACAAACGCTCTTGGGCGATGACCTTTGGCATGTGGTGGAAACTTTTAATCGACGCGGCTTGGCCGTGATTATTTCGGACCTGTTTGCGTCGGGAGAAACAATTTTCCAATTGTTTCAACAGCTTCATTATCATCGCCAGGAGATCATCGTCTTCCATCTCATGTCCGCCGAAGAACTCGATTTCAGCTACGAAGGGGAATGTTTGTTTGAAGACATCGAAACCGGCGAGGAAGTCCCGGTTCATGCCGGCAGTTTTCGCAAGGAATACCTGGCGCGCTTTGGCCAATTCAGGCAACGCCTGGAGTACGAATGCGAAAAATATGAAGTTGACTACCAACCGCTCCGCACCGATGCCCCGCTGGATAAGGCCCTGAGCGCTTATCTGGAAAAACGTCTGGCGCTATGAGAATATCAGCCCATTGAGAACCGCGTTATGTCGCGAGTGCTTTTCAGCAATGCAGCGTTTCTGGCGGGACTGGCCGCGCTGGCCATTCCGATCCTGATCCATCTGTTTCTGCGGCGGAAAAAACTGCGGCTGCGGTTCAGCACGCTTCAGTTTTTTGTGCAACAAGACGAGAAGGCCGGGCGGCGCCGCAAATGGTCGAACTGGCTGCTGCTGGCCATGCGCCTGTTGCTGCTGGCGTTGGTCGTGGCCGCCTTCGCGCGGCCGTATTTGCCCGATGCTCATTCCTCGAACAGTATCCAGCAACCACGGCAGGTGGTTTTTGTGCTGGATCGCTCGGCCAGCATGCAGGCGACCGAGGCCGGCGTGTCGCGCTGGTCAAGGGCGAAGGATATTGTGCGCAAAACCCTGGACGGATTAGGATTGGATGATCGCGTCGCGCTGGTGGATTGCGCCGCCCGGACAGCCACGCTCTCGCCGCTGGTTCCGCCGCCCACCTTAAGGCCGCAGATCGAGCAACTCGAGCCTGGATTCGGGGCCGGCGATGTGGGCGATGGGTTGCAGGCGGCGGTAAAACTCCTCTCGGCGAAAGATCTCCGCGGCCGGTTGAACATCTATATCGTCAGCGATCTGCAGCGCCAGAGTTGCCAGAAACTCGACTCGGTTTCCATTCCGCAGAACATTGAGCTTAAGATTTTTTCAGTCGGCGAAACCAACACGCCCAATGCCGCCATTTCAGACCTGACCTTGGAACCAGGCAACGCTCCACTGCAGGCGACGGTCGCCAATTTTTCCGACCAAGACGCCACAGCCTCCGCGCTGGATTGGGTGATTGACGGCCGCTTAGCGTCAACCGTGCTGTTGACAGTAGGGTCCAATACGACTACGAATGTAACCGGGGCTTTGCCGGCCCTTTCCGCAGGCTGGCATCAAATCGAGGCGCGCTTGCACTCGCATGACCGATATGCTCTGGATGACGTGCGTTGCCAGGCCCTCCGAGTCCCGGCTCCTTTAAAGGTATTGTGCGTCGTGCCCTTCCCGGCCAAGCATGCCTTTGAAGAAGAAAGCTTTTTTCTCGTCAGCGCGCTGCAACCGGATCAAAGCGCAACCAATGCGTCGCCGTCCTTGTTCGAGATCGAAAAAGTTGCGCCGGACGCCATGGTCGGGAAGCTCACGGGCGATGCAGCGTCGCGTTATCAGATCGTCTTGCTGCCGGCGCTGCGCCAGTTGCCGGATGGCTTTGGCCAAGCTCTGCTCGCATTTGCCAACCAAGGCGGTGGCGTGCTGCTTTTCGTCGGCGACGGACTCAGCGCCAGCCATTACGACGCAGAGTTGGGCGCCTTGCTGCCGGCCACGCTTGACCGAATCGAAGGCGAGTCGCTGGCCTTCGAGAACCACTGGCGGTTGCGGGATTTCGATTCCAAATCCGTGGTCTTTGCCGCTTTCCGGCGCCCACGCAGCGGCGATCTGACTCTGCCGGAATTCTGGCGCCGGTACGCGCTCACGCCGACCGATTCGGCGCAAGTGCTCGCGCGCTTTCGCGATTCTTCCCCATTCCTCGTGAGCAAGGAAATTGGGCACGGACGCGTGGTGCTGGTGAACACTTCGGCCAACACGAGTTGGAGCGATTGGCCCAAGCACAAGACTTTCGTGCCTTGGCTGCACGGTGTTTGCCATTACCTGGCCGGCGATGAGTTGTCTCTTGGCTCACGGCCGGAAAATTCGTTGGTCGCGGGCGCGCTGGGGGAATTGGAACTTGGCGCCACCAATGGGAACCTAAATTTCCTTGTTCATCCGCCCGCCGGCGCGGAGTTCACGGTCAAGGCCGATGAACAGGGCAAGATCGAACTGCCACTGGAGAGACCGGGATTTTATTCGATCCTCGATGCTGCCGGGCAACCGATTCGTCTGCTGGCCGTCAATGCGCCTCAACGCGAATCCGATTTGGCGGCGATCACTCCTGCGGAATTCCAAGCACAACTGGTCCGCAGCCAGGCCGCGCCTACATCCGGATTGATGGCAGCACTGTTTGATCCGGTGGATGGGGGAAAAAGCCTCTGGCGCGCGCTGATGCTGGCGGGCGCGCTGTTCCTGGTGCTGGAAACTGTTTTAGCCAATCGAACATTTGCTTGAATAAAAGAAAGACAAAGCTATGAACAAACATTCGCAATATAATGCAGATCGGTTGGAGACCGCGCGGCGGGACATGGACCGCGCCCGGCGGCTCGCCTGGGTGGTCAACCTCTGTGCGGCCGTCCTCGCCATCATCCTGGCGGTGGCGCTGGTGGATGATTGGTGGCTGCTTCCGTTGGCCGCGCGCATCGCGGGTGTCGGGCTGACGGGATTGCTCGCCCTTTTCGGAGTGGCCCGGCTCGTCCAATTCATGCGCCATCCGACCAGCGCCAAGCAAGTCGCGCTGGATTTGGAAGCGCATCGGCCCGAGTTAGGCTGCGTCGTTTCCACCGCCGCGGAATATCTGAGCGGGGAGCGGACTGCGTCTAAGCAATATGAGCCCGAGTTGGTGGACGCTTTGCAGGAGCAGGCGGCCAAGCGGTTGCTGCTGGTGGAAACTAATTATTACAAAAAACTTGTTTACGCGGGGGGCGCCATGGCGGCATCCTTGACGGCGCTGCTGCTCTTTGTTCTGCTGGCCTCCGGTTCGTTGACCGCCTTGGCTCGTGTCACGGCCCCGTGGACGGGCAAAACCTATACGCACGTGGAAGTAAAACCGGGCGATGTGGAAATTGCGGCTGGACACGACCAGGCCATCCAAACCGTCTTCACGGGACGCCCGCCCCAGGATCCGCAATTGCGCTGGCGCGACGATTCCGCCGGCAAATGGCAAACCGTCTCCATGGCCAGGGAAACCAATGGCGTTTACGAATCTTCCCTTAAGAACGTGGGCGGCACGGTCAAATATCAAGTCACCGGCAGCGACGCGGCTTCGCCGGAGTACACGGTCAAGACCTACCTTCCGCCCGAGATTAAAGATTTTAAAGTCCAGGTGCGCTTTCCCGATTACACTAAGCTCAAACCTGTCGAGCAACACGATCCCAATCTCAGTGTCGTGCGCGCCAGCCAGTTGGCCTTTCGCATCACCAGCAGCGACAAAGTGACCAAGGCGTGTCTGCGCTTTGCCAACGAGCCGAATCTGGACCTGGCGTCCTCCTCGGAGAATGTTTGGACCGCAAACGTGAAGGCGACGAACGATCTTTATTACTGGGTTGAACTGGCCGATGCCGCCGGCCACAAAGGCGGCAACGAAACTCCTTACCACATCAAAGTTTTGCCGGATGAACCGCCTAAGGTGGAGATCCTGGATCCGGGTATGGACGTTCGGGCCGATGCGACAAACAAGGTCCCGTTGAAAATCTCCGTGGCCGACGACTTTGGGGTCGAGGATATCAAACTGGTTTTCCAAAAATTGAACGGGCCGGAGCAAACGGTTGTCTGCGCCAAGAAAGACTCGAATCAAAAGGAAGCAATGGCGGACGCTCAAATTGATTTGACGCCATTGCACCTCAAAGAATATGAATTGGTCGCTTACCATGCCGAGGCCAGGGATAATAATACCCTGGACGGACCGGGCATCGGCAAATCGCCGGTTTACTTCATCGAATACACGACCAAGGGCGAAGCGTTGTCGCAGTGCAACGGCGGCGGCAGCCAAAAAATCAATTTGCTTCAGCTTGAAAAGCAAATCATCGCCGCGACCACGGCCATCGAAGACAAAATGGCTTCGGATCAATTCCCAGAAGTCGCGACGATACAACGCCAGACCAAATCTTACGCGGAAATCTTCCGCGACTCTTTCATCCTAAGCATTTCGCCGCCGCAAGCGCGGACGGAATTTGCGGCCGCGATCGATTCGATGGACAAGGCCGCGAAAGAGCTGGACGGCCTCAAACGCCCGCCGGCTTTGAAGGCGGAAGATGAAGCGCTCGATCATTTGTACCAAGTGACCCGGCTGTTGCCGGAATTGGAAGCCGGCATGTGTCATTGTCAGGGCAACTGCATCAAAATCGTTCTGGAAGCCATTGAAAAGCTGAAAGAAAACCAGAAAAAGCAACGCGACCAGGAACTGCCCAAGATCATCGCGCAATCCAAAAAGATCGCCGCGAAGCAAGCCTTGCTGGCCGACATTTATCGCCGGTCACAAAGTGAAAACGCGCCCAAGAGCGGCAGCACGAACAAGCCGCCTTCGCTCGCTCAAAGCAACAAAAGCGGCAGTGGCAAAACTGGCCAGAGCGCCGGCCAAAACATGTCCGAGGCCGACACGCAAAATAGCGCCACCAACTCTGGAGCCAACGGAACAATCGATCAGGAGCAACAGCGTCTGAGTGAAGAGGCATCAGCGCTGGCGGAAAAACTGCGCGAGTTGTCCGGCAAAGACCCTCGCGTCGGGCTTGGGCTTAGCCAGGGCATGAAGCAAGTGTCAGAGCACCTAGGCAGGGCGGCCCACCAAATCGCGCGCGGGCATTCCACTTCCGCCCTGCAATCCGCCGGCTTCGGCCTCTCCGGGCTCTCCGGCATCATCACCGACCTGGAACAATTGCTCGATGACAACCCCAAAGCCACTGATATGGCGACAGAGGAATATCCAAAAGAATTCGAGTCGTTGATCTCGCAATATTTGCGCCGATTGTCTTATGCGCAATAGACCTGGCCCAATCTGAAACTCACTCGTCGTGGTTGAATTTACCTACAAACCGGATTGGCCTTGGTCGTTGGCTGGAGGATTGCTCATCACCGCCTTGATGGTCTGGAGTTATTATGCGGCGCGCGGAGGCGCCCATGGCGGGTTGCGGCTCGGATTGCTCGGCCTGCGCATGCTCACGCTTGCCGTTGTGGCGGTCTGCCTTCTGGATCCGCAACGCGTGGAGGAAATCCGGCATTTCCAACCCGCCTGCGTGGCGGTGCTGGTGGATACGTCGCGCAGCATGGGTTGGAAGGAGGGCGAGGCAAGCCGGTTGGACCTGGCGAAAAACTGGGTCAAACACGAATTGAAAGTGCCGGATAATTTTTTGGTTTCCTATTACGGCTTCAGCAGCAACTTGTTTGCGCTGGCCAATATCGACGCCGCGGCGGCGAATGGCAATCGAACGGCTCTGGCGGAGACTTTGGAAAATCTGGCCGCCGCGACCGCGCAGAATCCTCCGGCCAGCGTGGTCTTGCTCTCCGATGGAGGCGATAATTCACTGCAAAGCGCCGAAACGATTGCCGAAGTTTTTGGCCAGAAAAAGATTCCCATTCACACCGTGGCCCTGGGCGCCACGAACGAGCCGCCGGACATTGTTCTGGAAAACGTGCAGGTCAGGCGGGCGCTGCTCAATCAGTCTACCACCAAAGCGGTGGTGACGCTGCGCTCCTCCGGCTTCAGCGGCCAGACTGTTCCGTTGCGCATTGTCAAAGACAACAAAGTCCTGGCCGAACGCAAGGTGAAGCTCACTGGCGGCAGCCAGCGGGTCGAGGTTGAATTCACCCCGGCGTTGCCGGGCTTTCAAACTTTCGAGGCGGAAGTTCCACCCCAACCCGGCGAACGCCTTACCATCAACAATCGGCGCGAGTTCGGCCTGACCGTGGTGGATCAAGTTTTGCGAGTCATTTACATGGAAGCCAGCGGAGACGAGAACGGCGCCTTTCAACCGCTCTATCTCAAACACGCCCTCGAAGACACGCCGGGCATTGAGGTCAAGACGCTCTACGTCGAGCAGTATGGCGCCCCAGCCTCCTTGAATGACAAGGTAGCGTACGTGGATCCGAAGAACGGCGATAGAATCTATCGCGTCCAGCATCCTACCCAGGGTTATCCGCGGACGTTGGAGGAGTTATTGAAATACCAGGTGGTGATCTTCAGCGATGTGCCCAAGGATGATTTCACGCCGGAGCAATTGCGGGCCACGGAACGGTTTGTCACCGAATTCGGCGGAGGTTTTGCCATGGTGGGCGGCCATACTTCCTTTGGCGCCGGCGGCTATCAGCACACCATCATTGACAACTTGATTCCGGTGGCGATGGAAGGCGAAGCGGATCTGACCGAGGATACGTTCCACCCGCGCGTGCTCGATAATGCCTGGACGCATCCGATTATGCGCCTCAGCGCCGACGCGGAGGAAAATCGCGCCATCTGGACCACCAAGTTTCCACAACTGCAAGGCTATAATCGAGTGGACCGCGCCAAGCCAGGCGCCACGGTCTTGTTGGAACACCCTTCCGACCGGACGACCTACGGGCCGGCTATCATTCTTGCAACGCAAGAAGTTGGCAAAGGGCGCACCATGGCCCTGACCACCGACACCACCTATCTCTGGGGTCAATGGTTCGAAACTATCTGGGGAGAAAAAATTGATGCAAATCTTCCGCTGTCGGAGCAGAATTGTGACTCGCGGTACTTCAAGCAGTTTTGGCTCAACGCCATCCGCTGGCTTTCCGCGCACAAATTCGATTTCGAGCGAAATCTCGTCGCCCTCGAACTCGCTCAAACCTATTGCGCCCCCAACCTCGAAGTCCCGGTTCGCGTCCGCGCGGCCAATCGCGGCGGGCAGGACGCCGTCGATGCCGCGGTCGTTCTTCATTTGACGGACGGTGGCACGGAGGTGCAAACCGTGCGCGCGATTTATTCCGAAGAACAGCGCAACTACCAGGCGAATGTGAAATTGCCCGCCGCCGGAAAATTCCTGCTGCGGGCCACCGCCAGGTTCAAGGACGGAAAAACGGCTGAGGACCAGCAGGTGTTGGTCGGCGAAGACGCCGATTGGGAAATGGCCGACATCAGGGCCAGGCCCGAAACATTGGCAGCGCTGTCGCGGTGGTCAGGGGGCCGGGTTTTTTCGCCGCAGAAGAACCAGGCCGGCCTCATGGCCAATGCCATGGGTGGCGCCAAACCAGCCACAGTGGAATATCGAAAGACGCCGTTTTGGGACAAATCATGGTGGCTCGGAACCATCATTGCGCTGCTCTCGGTGGAATGGATCGTGCGGCGCTTGCGAGGGATGGCATGAGCGCGTGGCCTTCCAGTTTTACGGTGGTAAAAGAGCGTCTTGACTCTCCTTAACCTGACTTTTCTTATGAAGACCTTGATTCAAGCCATGATGGCGCCATTGGCAGAATATCGCATTGCCGCCCTCGCGCCGGGGGCGTTGCCCCTCGCCGCCCTCGCACTGTTGCTAGTTCAGGCCGCGCCCCGCGCGGAAGGTGCGCTCTCGACGCAAACGGAACCGGCGGCCGGACAAAGCGTGGCCGAGCAGGAGCTCGCAATTGACAAGCAACACTTTCGCACCATTTACGACGCCATTCAGGCTTACAAAAGAAAGAAAGGCGACCTGCCGAACTGGCTCTCGGACCTTTTTCCTGAATTTCTTTCCGACCCTAATGTCCTGATGTCGCCGGTGGAACTGCGAACAGGGCGTTCTGTCTTGTGGGGTTATCCCGACCCGAAAATACGCACGTCTTACACGTATGAATTCAGCCAGGCCAATGCCAACACCAGCGACGAGCAAGGCAACGCCTTAACGCTGAAGGAAAAGAAAATGATCCAGATGCAGGAATACGGCCCGGTCATTCCTCTCTTGCGCTGTCACTTGCACAGCCGGGTCCTGAACATGAGTTATTCGGGAGACATCTACGAAACCGCGCTGTTCTGGGAATCGGATCCGAGCACGCGGGAGCTGATGGCCAGATTGGGTCCCGGACCCGGGCCCAAAGATGCCAAAAAAATGCGCTTGACTGTGGTGGATGCCGAGAGCGGCCAGCCATTGAAAGAGGCTTCCATCGAAACCTCAAAGATGATCGCCATGAGTCTGCCGTTGCCGCCCCGGGACCTGGAGGCGGACGCCAACGGACAATGCGAAATCAATCTGGTTACAAAAAATCAGGAGACACTTGTCTTGCGCGTTGCCTATGCCGGCTATATTACCCGGCAAATCGAATGGGCTCACGGGGACATGCCTTCCGAATGGACGGTGAAGCTGCAAAAAGGCGCTGCCATAGGCGGGATGGTTCGTGATCCCGCCGGGAAGCCGATCCGCGGAGCGAAGGTGGCGGTGACCACCATTCAACGCAATCAAGCGGGCGACTTCACGGAACTCGAGGCCGACTCTGTGACGACGGATGCAGCCGGCAAATGGACCAGCCGCACTCTGCCGCCGGATTTCAAGTCGCTGACGCTCAATTTGAGCCATGCGGAATTTCGCACCGTCATGTACAACATGGCCGCGTCGGACAGCGTCGCTCCCGGAGAAGTCTCCAAAACCGATTTGCTGAGTTTGGAAGCTGTGATGGTGATGAAGCCGGCCATCACCGTCGCCGGGATGGTAGCCGATGAAGCGGGCAAGCCCATTGCCGGGGCCGAAGTTTTTTTCCAGCAATCGGCGGAAGAACCGATGAACCGCCTCGCCACCACCGATGCCGCGGGCCAATTCAAGTTCAGCATCATGACGGCGGGGCAGGGGACGGTGTCGGTTGCGGCCGCAGGCCTTTCGCCTCAAACCAGCACGGTGACTTTCGATGACGAGATGAAGCCGGTCGATTTTAAACTCGCGCGCGGCAAACCGCTCAAAGGACGCCTCCTCGACAGCGACCAACAACCCATCGCCGGCGCCACCGTCGCGTTGCAATCGTGGGCCGACGCGCCATTTCCCAAATGGTCCACACTAACCGACGCCGAGGGCCGCTTCAGTTGGGACTCCGCGCCAAACGGGGTCGCAACGTATTCGATCAGCAAGGATGGTTACGTGCCACAGACTCGAGAACTTGGTCCGTCGTCGGCTGAGTCCGTCGACATTGTGCTGATGAAAGTGGGATTGATTTCGGGCAAGGTGGTGGATGCGCAAACGAAACAGCCGGTTCAGCAATTCCACCTCATCGTGGGTCGCATATATGGCGGAGATGATGTCAACTGGGAGCGCAACAATCCGATCCAAGGTGGCAACGGGAAATATTCTTATCAAAACGGACAGCTCAATGGCGGCAAGATGCGGCTGCTGGTGGAAGCAGAGGGTTTTCTGCCTGCCGTTTCCCCGGCTTTTGCGTTCTCAGGCTGGTTCACCAACGATTTCGAATTGAAAAGAGGCGATGGTTTTGACGGTACGGTGAAACTTCCGGATGGGAAACCTGCCGCCGGCGTGCAAGTCGCGTTGCTCACCGGCGAGTACACGATGCTGAAGAACACGCAATTGTCCGGGGTTGGTCCAAACCGAGTCCTTAAAAACATTGTCAGAACCGATGCCGGAGGAAAATTTGCCCTGCCGGCGGCCTACGGCACGGAAATAGTGGCGGTGAATCCGCAAGGTTATGCCGAGGCGAAGCTGGACGAATTCTCAGGCAGTTTCGCGCTGACGTTGCAGCCGTGGGGTCGCATCGAGGGCACGGTGCGCAATGGCCGCCAGCCAGCCGCCAACCAGTGGGTCATGGTGACCGCGGCTCAAGCAGGTGGGAACATGCAACTGCAATACGATTTCGAAAGTTATCGAACCCTGACCGACGACCGGGGCCGATTCGTCTTGACCAATGTGCCGCCGGGCAAACGCTTGCTGGTCCGCTTGTATTCGATGGCTTCCAATCGCGGCTGGAGTTGGAGCCATATCCAGCCGTTGGAGGTGAAAAGCGGCGAAGTCACTCACGCGGAATACGGCGGCGGGGGACAAGCCATCGTCGGCAAAGTGGCGCCGAGCGACTCAGCGCGTATTGTTGACTGGAATTTCGGATTTCACAACTTCGGCACAAGGATGCCCAAACCCGCCGCGCCTTTCAAAACGGCGGAGGAGGCCGAGGCCTGGAACAACTCACCGGAAGTCAAGCAGGCCTCAGCCCACCACCGCTATTATGCGGTCCAGTTTAATGCGGATGGCGCCTTCCGCATCGAGGACGTGCCGCCCGGCAAATACGATTTGCGTCTTCAGTTCAACGAACCCGGCCCGCAGAATTTCATGCCCGGCCCGCTCATCGGATCCCTCACACGCGAGGTGGAAGTGCCCGAAATGCCAAACGGCCTGGTGGACGAACCGCTGGACCTGGGAAAACTGGACCTGGTGGTAAGACAAGAGGCGAAGCTGGACGCGTTGGCTCCTGATTTCTCGGTGCAGACCCTCGAAGGCCAGCCGCTCAAGCTCACCGATTTCCGCGGCAAGTTCGTCTTGCTGGATTTTTGGGCCACCTGGTGCGGCCCATGTGTGGCGGAGTTGCCCCATCTTGAGGACACATGGAGGGCTTTCGGCGCCAACACTAATTTTGTCATGGTCAGTTTGAGTCTCGATAATGACGCAAAAACCCCGCGGGACTTTGTCAAGCAGCGCGGCTTTAAGTGGCGCCAGGGTTTTCTTGGCGAATGGTCGAAAACCAAACTCCCCGACCAGTACGGCGTGCAGGGCATTCCATCGCTTTTCCTTATCGGCCCCGACGGCAGATTTCTGGCCAAGGACATGCGCGGCCCAGCCATCCGCGAGGCGGTGGAGAAGGCCTTGTCGGCGCGGCGATGAGAACTTAAAGTTTTGTGAAAATGTTAGGAATCATTTGCGTCGGGTTTTGTTTGCTTGGCGTTTTCGCCCGTGATTCGTTTGCCCTTGCTGATAAAGACGGCCCTAAAATCGGTGATACTCCACCGCAACTCACCTTGGCCAAAACGATACGAGGCTTACCGGCAACGGAGATAAGCTGGGACAAGTTGAAAGGCAAAGTGGTACTGCTGGAATTTTGGGCGACTTGGTGCGGCCCATGCATCAAAGCCATTCCGCACATGAACGACTTGGCAGAACAATTCAAAAATAAACCCGTCGTTTTAATTTCGGTGACATCTGAGAATGAGGAGGTCGTGCAGCAGTTTCTTAGAAGCCATCCCATGAAAGCCTGGATCGGTCTGGATGATTACCAAGTTTTGAACAAGGCATTTCATGTGGAACTCATTCCTCACGCAGTGATTGTGGATGCGAGCGGGCGCATCGCCGCCATTGCCAGCCCTTTCAACATTAAACCTGAAAATCTGGAAGAGGTTCTGGCCGGGAAAAAGTGTTCTTTGTCCGAGCCGGAAGTTTACACCGTGGATAAATTTTCGGATGAAGTCGTTTCCAATCGTGCCCCGGCAATCTTTGAAATCTCCATTCGTGAGCACAAAATGCCGCCAAAGTTTCGAGGTCCCACTTGCATGTGGTCGCTCAACACCAACAGCGCTGAATTCAACGGCAAAATTGCCACCGTGGAATCTGCCTTGCATTGTGTGTTTGATAAAAGCTCCAGCCGCATAATCATCCAATGTAAATTGCCGGATGAATATTATGATTTTGAGTTAAGAGCGCCTATGGGTCATGCCAACGAATTGAAACATCAATTCATGGCCGCGCTTCGCACAACGTTCGGCCTCGAGGTCAAACAAACCACGAAAACGACGGACGTTTATGTGATGACTCAAATCAACACCAACACTCCCGGTCTGCAACAAGTTGAAAAGTCCGGCGGGGGCGGTCAAATGAGGGGAGGCTTTCGGCTTCATGGCTCGGATATGCATGGAATTGCGGAGGAGTTGGAAATGACCCTGGAAAAACCGGTTTTTGATGAGACCGGCCTAAAGGGTCTTTTCGATGTGGACATGAAATGGAAATTGTCGGAGGCGGAAAAACGAAATGAATTCAAGCCAGACACTGATGCGGTCATTGACGCAGCCCGCGAACGACTTGGATTGCAATTAACCCCGGTTCAGCGCCCGGTGGAAATTTTGGAAGTAAGGGAAGCATCAAAATGACGGACAAGCCATAAACGCCTACTCCGTGAATTTCCGCAACAAACCCGCCTGCGCCGCCATCGCAATACTTCGAGGTTCGCGCCGGTCTTGGGTTGCGTGTCTTGTTTTTGCATGAAGGTGGCGACCTCTTACTCTGCTTTGTAGGCAACCATGAATAAGTGCGCGCATTCATCAAACAAGGCAACATAGCCTTGACGGCGGCGGAATGCGAACACTCGAAAACCCACCAAACAGCAACTTCAGGGTCATTTCATCTGGATG
>PLIU01000026.1 GCA_003140095.1 Verrucomicrobiales bacterium
AATAATTTCGTTTCTGCCACTCGTTTGAGTGTAGCTCAATGTAGCTCATGAAACCTGCGAATGCAAGCTTTCCCCTCGTAAAACAGAGGTTTGCAGAGGAATAAAACGGGATACGTCGAAACGAGGGTTCGATTCCCTTCACCCGCTCCATTGATTATCAATGAGTTGTGAATGAGTGCAAGTAAAGTGCAAGTAATTTGAGGCGTTTTTTTACCACTGTTTTTTGTTTTCCACCCTTCAGATTAATCGCGAATACAACGCCTTTGAGAATTTTTAAAACGCGATGAGACAGAACAAGCGTTGCTTCAATCCCAATACTTGCGAAGACACGAGGAAACGGCGCTATCCACTTGATTAGGCGCGGTTGCTCGTCCAGTGCTCCTGCCCATACCCAAAGCGAAATAAACATGACGATTCACGGATTGATTCAATGGGGAAACCGGAATAGTGTGGTTTCGTTGTGATTGTTCCGCTCTACAGCGAAATCAAAGCGCAAGAAGCCAAGAGCCGCCGCCTCGTCATGAAGCAGCTCGGTTCCCACATCGATGAGGCTCTTTTTTCTTTATGACCCAATTAATGAACCGAACCCATCTACTTGCCCTGTTGCTCTGGGCCGGATTCACTTCGGGTGTTTTGGCGCAGACAAATGAGGCGTGCGTGGATACGACCGGTTGCGCGAACGATGACACCAATATTGTTTATCCGGCGACCCCGTTGACGAATGCGATGATCTCGGACCAGTATGCGGTGCAATACAAGCTGGGCAACGGAGGCTGGTCGAATGCGCCCGTCCACATCAGCTACTACGGCGCGACGCTGGCTTCGCCCTTCAACACCAATTCCGGTTACATTTCCAACAAAACATCAATGTCGTACGTGAGCATTCCTGCCGCCGCGAGCACCACCGTTTATCTCTCGGTGACCAATTTGAATCACGGTTTTGTGCCCGGTGACGATGTGTCTGTACGGCCCAGCATCAAGCCGGTGTCCGTCACTGTGGGGACCGATGGCACCGCTACGCTCACCACCACGACCGCGCCTGACTTCAATGGGGAGCAGTTCTTGCTCTGGTGGAGTGACGGCACCAATGGCGGGAGTATTCAGAGTTTGGTTTTCTTTCTGGATCCGCCATACCCCGCGCCGGCGGGCACCAACGTGATGACCATCACCACCAACGCGGAGCTCACGAATGCCGCGAGCTTGCGTAATTTCGACACCCTGATCTTTCAGGGAACTTTCGCACTGGTTGACGGTGGATACTCGAATTACAACGTGCCCACCAATATCAATAATATTTTCCTGGCGCCGGGCGCCTGTGTGCAGGGAAAGCTGCATTTCAAATACAGCGGCGGCGTCAACAAGCGGGTGTATGGTCCGGGAGTGCTGGATGGCAGCCAGTTTTGTTACGCGCTCCGGTCCTGCCCCGGCGATCCGGGCGACCACAGCCTGTCGTTTGCGAACACGCCGTCCAATTCACCGGCGGACACGTACAGCCTGGATGGCATCGTCATCACCGATCACAATCACGCCATGGCCGACATGCTGGTCAATGGCACGGTCAACAACGTCAAGGGCATCGGCTGGAACGGACTTAACGGCGGTTTCCGGCTCGGCGACAACACCGCGGTTTCCAATGTCTTCCTGCGCTGCGGTGACGATTCACTGATGATGTGGGGTACCATTCNNTACCAATGTCACCGTCCGGAACGCCACGGTCTGGCAAAACTATAACGGCGGCGTCGTGAATCTGGGCTGGGGCGCCGGCTCGGCGGGAGACGGTTGCCTGATTGATGGCCTTTACGTGGTCAAGACGGATTGGCTGATCCCCACCTCTCCTGGTTTTACCAAAACCCACCTAGACGGCCAGAATGACGCGGTCATTGCCTCGTTGATGGTTCCCAGCACCGTGTTCGGGAACTTGAACACGCCGGTGTTCCGGAACATTCTGGTGGAAGACCCGCCCAACGTGCTGTTCAGCCTCAAGATCGTGTTCCCGGAATGCAACGACCCCGGCAGCCCCCGGGACAACGACTGCACGTCCGTGGACCTGACCTTGCCGAGCGTGCTGAATCTCAACATTGAAAATCTCTGCACGCCAGCCGCGATTCAACCGAACTCGATCGGATTCCTTACCATTGGATCGAACTTCATCTCTGAATTGCCCACGAACGCAGACAACTTTTTCCCCACCAACTATACCCTTCACGGCAGCATGAACATCGGCTTGACGAACGTGATCATCCAGTCAACCAATGGAACCGTGAACCCGCTTACCAGCGCCAATGCCGCAGCGGTGGCCGAACTGATCACCAACGGAGACAACATCAGCCTGTCCTATGGCTTCAACCCAGACCTGTGTCTTTCCTGTTTGCCGCAACTGGCCATAAGGTCGTCGCGCACAAATGCGATTTTGACCTGGCCGACGAATTTCCCCGCTTTCAGCTTGGAATTTGCAACTAATCTTGCTTCGCCCACGGTTTGGCAATCCAATCCGACCGCACCAGCCGTCATCGGCGGGCTGAACGTCGTGACCAATCCGAATTTCAGCAAACATCAGTTTTACCGGCTCAAGCAGTGACGACCTACCTAAAAACTTATTTACTTCTCCCTAACAACTTGAACATCACTGTCAGCGGTCACTCAAAACGAATTAAGACTTTTTGCGGCACTGGGG
>PLIU01000019.1 GCA_003140095.1 Verrucomicrobiales bacterium
TTCTGGCCGAACGGGCACCCCGCGTTCGTCGAACTTGACCAGAAGTTCCAAACGGAAGGGTTGCCCAGGCTCTGAGCACTCGATTCTTGCCAGGCAGGCCGGGCGGTCGTCACGGTGGTAGTGGCGGCGGCGGCGGCGGCGGGCGGGTGAGACGGGGGGCTGTCGCCTGGTGGGTAGTGGGAAGCCGTTAGGCCAGCGGCTTGCCCGGAGCGGCAGGGGGCGGACTGATCCTGGGTGGGCTGTGAAGGCGAAAGTGCTTACGGTGCCAGGGTTGACTTTCTTCGACGATTTGAGACAGTGGAATCGAATGGGGTTGAAGTGCGGGCAGGTGGGGCAGTTCGCACCCGGCTCCGAAGGTCGGAGGCCCAATTCCCAAGAAGCGGTTCCGCGAGAGTATCGCTGCCGCCGCCGATCGCCACCGGAGGAAGGCTGGATTATTAGTGCCAATTAGTGCCAAAAAACTTGCAACAAGGTGCGATTTCGTGCAACAACGCGAAAAAAAGGACTTGCGTAAGTTGCACGGCGTTGCAAGGTTACGCAAGGCGCGGAATAAAAGTGGTGGGTTCGATTCCCTTCACCCGCTCCATTGATAATCAATGACTTACGAAGCAGTGCAGTAAAAGTGCAGTAAACTGAATCCATATTGGCGGGGGTTTTGAATTTTTATCTGCCAGCCGATTCCAATTTTCGGCTATAGAAGCACGGGGATGGCAACGTTCCGATTCTCGCTTAAATTAAAATGTAACTCCGTAACGAGGCCTTTTTTTCCCTCCGCCTTTCGTAAGCTGGCAATTTCCATCGCTACGGATCCTTGTGGTTGTGGGATCTAACTGGCCAAAGAGCCATGCGGTCGAGCAGCCTGTCGCGGATAATTAGAATATGGAAAAGGATGGCGCTGAGATGGCCGAGAAATGCTAGGAAGAGCAGATAAGCCATGATCGTGTGGGTTTTGCGCAAGACGGCGTAAAGCGTTGGGCTGACAGGAAGAATCGGCGGCAAATGCAGCGGGCCGAACATCACGATGGGATAATGGCCTGCGGACAACATGCCCCAACCGACGAGCGGCAACGCAATCATCAATGTGTAAAGCAGCCTCTCCGAGGCCGAGGCAATAAGTCGTTCTCGCTTGGACATGGTTGGTGGGAACGGCGGCAGCGTGGTGAACGTCCGGTTGACCAGCCGGATGATGGCAAGCACGAGAATCATGATACCCAGCGGACGGTGGAGGGCCACAAGCCGGTGATAATTACCCAGCGAAGTGACCATTGCCGCACCGATAAACAGCATAGACAATAGCATTGCCGCCATTAACCAGTGCAGGAGGCGTGAAGTGAGTGCGAATTGGGCGGGATTTCTGGCCATGTTATTTTCCTGTTTCGGCGGTCGAAACCGCGCTGGGACTTTTGGGTTCGCCTTCGCGCCGGGTGAAAGAGCTGGAGTAGGCGGCGGAGCGCGCGCTCAGTAGTGGATCGTCTGATCCGGCGATTCCGTCCGGCAGGATAAGTGGGTCAAAATTGAGGTCGCGCGCCGGACTGGTATCCTCGCTCTCGATATGATCAATGGTCAACGTCCCCGCATCAATATGTTGTCGTTCTGAAGGCCAGGGAAGTGTCGCATCAGCAGTTGGATCGCCCGGTTGGCCGACGGTAATGATGAGATGCCACTGCAATGCACCGTTGTGGATTTCTGCGATAAGGGCATCAAAAAGCTGGTTGGTGTTGGATTTATTGGACATGGCCGAATTGAACGGCCGAAATGCCTGAACTGGCACCATTGACCACCGCACGGGAATTTCTGCGCCTTTGGCATTGATGAAACGAAAGGCGTTAAGGCTGTTGTAGGCGCTGTCGGCAAAGCCGGAAGAGACCGGTTGGCCGTGAATCAATTGTATTGCCTTGGCGAATTCCGGGTGCTTTGTGATAAAAGCGCCCATTTTCGCGGGGTCAGGTTTGCCGGTAGCCGGATCCGGAGCGGAGGACAACAAAAGATCATAAAAGCCCTCCGCTGAATTTACCGGAAAAACGGGAATATTGTTCATGCCGGTGCGCCATTCCTCTCCATCCGGCAATTTAAATAAAAGCGCCATGCTCCGCACCGTGTTCGCTTCATCCGCGGCATATGGCTGTCCAACGGCAAGGGCGAATCGACCGATTACTGGCACGCGGCCCGGGAGGAAAATGGCTGCTTTTGACAAGGCCGTGCCGCGCCCATTACTCTCAAAGTAGCCGCTAAGACAGACGCCTTTCGCATGGTTGCGGCGAAAGCCCGGATGCACCTCGTTTACCTGCTCGAACCGGTCAACTATTCGGGCACCCGTTAGAGTGTGAGGTGTCAGCCAACCTCCGGCATAAGCAAACACGCCGGCAATTGCGAGGATCACCAACGCGATTGCGGCCAGCCGCAGAATCATGGTCCCACTACTGATTCTACCGATGTCGCCAGATTGGCCGTCGTTGTCGTTCATTTTGGCTGTTTGGTTGGTTGTTGAGCGGGTTTTGTCTTCCTGTTTACGCGCCAACGAAGTCAACAAAATTGGACATTTCGCCGGTTGCGTCCACAGGCGCGCCTAGCTCCTCTTCCACAGCACCCGCCCGATTGACCCAGAAAGTGGTGTAGCCGAAAGATTTTGCCCCGGCGGCGTCCCAAGCGCCAAATGCCGCAAAAACAATTTCGGTCCGTTTTAGCCTAAAGGCGTCAATTCCCATTTGATAAGCTCGGGGGTCAGGCTTGTAGGCTTTTACGCGATCCGTGCTGAGAAGCTGATCAAAGCAGCCGTCCAAGCCGGAGCTTTTTAAGTTTGCCGCAAACATTGCCTCACTAAAATTTGAAAGAAAACCGAGCTTGAGACCCAAGCCGTGCAGTTGACGAACCGCGGGCAGAACATCCGGCCAGGATTTCAAATGAAAGAAGCAATCCAGCAAATCTTTTTTTTGTCCGGGTTTCAGGTCGATTTTAAGAGATTTTGCCGCATAGATGAGAGCATCCGCTATGACCGAAGGAAAATCCGCATATCGACCCGAAAGCGTTCTCAACCATGTGTATTCAAATAACCGGGTTTTCCATAACGCATTTAATTCACTGCCGTGGTCAGGAAAAAGACTTTCAGCCAAGGCGAATGGCGGCCTGGGGTCGAAGATGACAAATGCGTCAAACGCGACCGCCCGACATCTGTTCCGAGACTTTTGTATCGCAGACAACGGCGTTGACACTGCGGCTAATGCCGTTGCCGCTGAGGCATGAATTAGAAATTCGCGGCGATTCGTTTTCATGACATGTTTGCTTTGTCGTTTTCCGTTCTCAGTGGGACTGCTTTCATACCGGCTGCTAAACAGACCTTTGGTTTGCCCTGAATGCGGGTGTCAATTTCAGGCGCGGGTGCGGGATAATGTGGCCGCAGGAGGCACGGCAGAAAAGAGCGGAATGAGCCCTTCCAGCATGGTGGGATGAGTGAAAACGGCGTCCCGCAGTGTCGTGTAAGGCAATCCGGCCAGCATGGCGATCTGGACGGTGGACATGACTTCGCCGGCCATGACGCCGAACATCGTAAAACCAAGGATGCGGTCACTCTGAGTCTCAACGAGCACTTTCATGAATCCGCGTGTCTCCGAAAGCGTCCGGGTTCGCAGATCGGCGGTCATCGGAATCTTGGCCAGACGATAAGGGATCGCACGTTCCTTCGCCTCGGTTTCACTCAGGCCGATGCGGGCGAGCTCGGGATCGGTGAACATGCAGAACGGCACCTGGCGTCCGGTCGTCACGCGCTTGCCACCAGTGATGTTGTCCCGCACGACCCGGAAATCATCGAATGAGATGTGGGTAAAGTGGGGATTACCCGCGCAATCACCGATCGCCCATACGCCTTCGGTCGTGGTTTGCAGGCGCTCGTCCACTTTCACAAAGCCGCGTTCGGTCGTTTGCACACCAGCCAGTTCGAGACCGATGCCGCTGGTGTTGGGAGTGCGGCCGCCCGCGACAAGCAGGTGGGTGCCTTCCAAAATTATTTCGGCACCTTCGCGAGTGCAGTGGAGTTTGACCCCAGCGCCCGATTTGCCTTCAACGCGGTTGATTTTTGTGTTGGTAAGAACTTTGATGCCCTCGTCCCGAAACAATTCTTCCATGGCCTTGGCGACGTCCGCGTCTTCGCGATGAATCAGATGGGCATTGCGCTCGACAATGGTGACGTCGCTGCCGAAACGACGCATGGCCTGGGACAATTCCAAGCCGATGTAACCACCGCCGAGAACTAAGAGGTGTTTCGGAATCTGATCCAATTCCAGCGCCTCGATATGGGTTAACGGACCGACTTCGCTTAATCCAGGAATGTGCTCGATCGTGGCGCGGCTGCCGGTGTTTATGACCACATTTTTTCCGCGCAACGTGCGCGTACCTCCAGCGGCCAACGTTACCTCAATCGTCTTCGGCCCGATAAAAGTTCCTGCGCCCATGACCAGTTCCGCCCCGCTCTTTTTGTAGAGGTCGAGATGCATGTCAACGAGGCCGGCGACCATCTTGCGCTTGCGGTCGCGCACGGCCGACATATTGATGCGGACATTCTCCTTGCCGATGCCGAATTCCTCGCTCCGGAAGAACAGCGAGGCCACCTTTGCGCTATGAATCACATTTTTGCTCGGCAGACAGGCAATGTTAGGACAGGAACCACCGACCCATTTGCGCTCGACGACGACAGCCCGCTGCCCTTGCCGAGCCAAAGTCCAGGCGAGATATTTGCCCCCTTCTCCGCTGCCAAGAACAACCAGGTCAAATTCTTCAGGATTCGCTGCGAGTGTGCTCATAATTATAAAAATGGATTTGGGGTATCACCATTCGTTGGGTGTCAACTTGGCATAGAGACCGGTCCACAGTGCAATCTGCAATTGCAGGGACTTGCACCAGGCTTGATGCATTTTCTCCACATCCGTGGGTGAGCTTCCTTTGGCCGCCAAGTAAGGCTTAATTGTCTCGTTCATCACAGGAACGAACGCGATGATGTCGCGCAAAGGCACATGTGAGGTCGATTGGACACCATCAGTCTGGTTCTTTTTCAGGCTCATGTGTCGGAGGGCGATTTCCTGTTGATAATTGAGCCAGGTCTGATCATACGGCCTTAGGCAGGTGTCCAGAATCCATTG
>PLIU01000263.1 GCA_003140095.1 Verrucomicrobiales bacterium
TCCCAGATGAAATGGCCCTGGTCGGAGATGGGCGCACAATGCACCAACCGCAAAGAAGCGGGAAGCGCAGAAGATCTTGTGGTTGTGCAACTTTTGCATTTTCGCGGCGATGCCCTTGGCTGTGCGAGAATCAAGGTGAATCAAACCAAATCAAACCTGCGGAAGGGGGATGGGATTGCGATTACGACTATGATCAAGAAAGAAGCAGGATGCCGGCGAAATACAGCCCGATTCAAATCCCCAATCAAACCCAGTCAAACCAGATTGACCCTGAATCGAGCGAAAACATGACAATCCTGAGTGAGATACTTATGTTAAGGTTAGTTTTTTTTGCACGCAAAAGTGCTGATGGTTCAGGCTTGACCGGAAAGAAAATAGCCCTAGGTTTTACGCGAATCAAGAGGTTTTGATGAAAGCAATTCTCGCCCTGGAAGATGGTTCGGTGTTTGTGGGCCGTGGCTTTGGCGCCAAAGCTCAAGCCTGCGGCGAGGTCTGTTTCAACACCTCCATGACCGGTTACCAGGAAATCCTCACCGACCCCTCCTATAAAGGCCAGATCGTGACCATGACTTACCCGCTGATCGGCAATTATGGGGTCAATCAGATCGACGTGGAGTCATGGCAGCCGCACGTGGCGGGTTTTGTGGTGCGGGAATTGTCGCCCATGGTCAGCAGTTGGCGGGCAGAATCTTCCCTGGCGGAGTATCTGGAAAAAAACGGCATCCCGGGCCTCCAAGGGGTCGATACGCGGGCGCTGACCAAGAAGTTGCGCGTGCGCGGGGCGCTCAACGGTTTTATTTCCACGTCGGAGGTCGCGCCGGAGGAAGCGGTCGCGCGGGCCAAGAACTGGCCCGGCCTGGCGGGAGTGGATTACGTCAAAAGCGTGACGCACGCCGAGCCGTTTTTGTGGGATGACAGGAAAAGCAGCAAGTTCACCCTGTCGCGAGGTTCGGCCAGCCCAGTTTGTGGCGCAGTCTTGCCGCCGGCGGATATCCCGATCGTGGCTTTTGATTACGGGATGAAGTACAATATCTTGCGTCGGCTGCGGCAGCACGGTTTCCGGACGCAGGTGGTGCCGGCGACGGCGACGGCGGAGGAGGCGCTGGCTTACAAGCCGGCGGGCATCTTTCTCTCCAACGGCCCAGGGGACCCGGCCGCGCTGGGCTACGCCGTGCGGGCGGTGAGCGACCTGGTCCAAAGCGGCACGCCGATTTTTGGGATTTGCCTGGGGCATCAAATTTTGGGACAGGCTTTTGGCGGGAAGACCTTCAAGCTCAAGTTCGGCCATCGCGGCGCCAATCAGCCGGTCAAGGATTTGACTTCGGGCAGGGTGGAAATCACGTCGCAGAACCACGGCTTCGCGGTGGACCCCGCAACGCTGCCCAAAGAGGTGGCGGTGGAGCGCATTAATTTGAACGACGGGACGGTCGAAGGGCTGCGCCACCGGCGCAAGCCTATTTTTTGCGTGCAGTATCACCCGGAGGCGTCGCCGGGACCGCACGACTCGACGACGCTGTTCGCGGAGTTCCGGCAGATGATAGAAAAAGGATGAGCCATGGATGGAGAAGCCACAGGCGCGGTTTTGGCCGCAAAGAAAAGTCGAGGAAAACGGTTTGACTTGCGGCCAAGTCCAGCCATAATCGGATGAAGCCCAGAGTATGGCAAGACTAGTAATTCTCAGTGAGGGGTTTACCGGCAAGGCATACGACCTGACGGTGGATAAGACCACCATCGGACGTGTCGATGACAATGCCTTTCCCATCCCGGAGGGTTCGGTCTCCAGCCATCACTGCGAGGTGCTGCTGCGGGGGAGCGAAATTGTCATCCACGACCTCAATTCCACCAACGGCACATTTATCAACGGCCATCAAGTGACGGGCGAAGCGGTGCTCAAGCCGGGACAGATATTGCGTCTCGGCCAGGTGGAAATCCGTCTGGAAGACGGCAGCGCGCAAAAGGCCGCACCGAAGAAATTGCCCGATCAAACCATGGTCATCCCTCAAGGGGTCAGGCTCGGGCAGGATCCAGGCACCAAGGCGGTGGCGTTCGATAAGACTACCTTTGCCAAAAAAAGCAACACCGCCAATAAAATCTTCATCGCCGCGATCGTGGTGTTGGCAGTGGTGGTGGTGGTGCTGGTGGTCGCGTTCATCATAGTGAAGTGAAAACCGGAAAAGCCCAGCCATGGCTTTCAACCCTCCTTGAGCCAGCGCGCCACATCCGTGGCGCTGTAGGTGATGATGAAATCCGCACCGGCGCGGCGCATCGAGAGCATGGTTTCCATGGTCACGGCACGTTCGTCCAGCCAGCCCTTGGCGGCGGCGGCTTTGATCATGGAAAATTCACCACTGACAGCGTAGGCCGCCGTGGGGCAGCCGAATTCCGTTTTGACGCGATGGAGGATGTCCAAATAAGCCAGCGCCGGCTTGACCATGACCATGTCGGCGCCTTCCTGGAGGTCCATGGCCACCTCGCGCAAGGCTTCCAGGGCATTGGCGCCGTCCATTTGATANNTCCGCCGCCTCGCGGAACGGCCCGTAATAAGCGGAAGCGAATTTCGCCGCGTAGGAAAGGATGGTCGTATCGGACAGCCCGTGCTGATCCAGAGTCTGGCGAATGGCGGCCACGCGGCCATCCATCATGTCGCTGGGCGCGACGATGTCGGCGCCGGCTTCGGCATGGCTCAGGGCGGTGCGGGCGAGCAACGCCAGGGTGGGGTCGTTGGCCACGCGGCCGCCTTTGGACCTTTCCACGATGCCGCAGTGGCCGTGGCTCATGTATTCGCAAAGGCAGACATCCGTCAGCACCAGGCAGCCGGGCAGTTGCTTTTTGAGCAAGCGGACGGTTTGCTGGACGATGCCGTTGCGGGCATAAGCGCCGGAAGCCTTTTCATCCTTGGTCTCAGGAATCCCAAACAACAAGACGGCCGGAATGCCGCATTGCTGCGCCTGCTCGGCCTCGCGAATGATTTCGTCCGGCGACAATTGAAAGACGCCGGGCATGGCCGCCACGGGCAGGCGAACTTTGCGACCGGCGCGGACGAAAAGGGGAAGCACCAATTGGCCGGCGTGCAAGGAAGTTTCCCGCACCAGGCGCCGGAGCGCAGGGGATTGCCGCAGGCGGCGCGGGCGGCAGGCCGGGAATTGCCCAAAAGCGGTAAAGCTCATGGAGCCAGCGTAATGAAAGAAAACCAGCGCGGCAAAGGATTATTCACCCCGGACTTGAACCTTGAACTTATGGCGGGCATAAAGTCGGCGCATGTTCAAGAAAATGGCAGGCACGGTGGCGGCCCTGATGGTGATTTTCGCGCTGGGCTTGTTGTTCGGGCTGCTCTCGTACCGTTGGTTTCAGGCCCGCGCCGGGGGCGGTTACAGCGGACCGGCCGTGCTCAAAGAAGTCCAAACCCTCTCGCAGTTTGTTACTGTCAAGTATTCACTGGAAAAGGTGGTGGAATTCGACGACGCCAAATGGTACGGCGAGAGCCGCGTCTTGCTGGTGGCGCACGGGGTGGTCAAAGCGGGCCTCGATCTGAGCCAGCTTGGCCCGGGCGACATCCAGGTTTCGGGCAAGAAGATCAGCCTGACTTTGCCGCGCGCGCGGATTACCGATGTGTACCTGGACGATCGCCAGACCCAAATCGTGGATCATACCACGGGCATTCTTCGTGTGTTTGACAAGGACCTGGAACAAAACGCGCGGCGGCAGGCGGTGGAGGAATTGCGCCTGGCGGCCTCGCAAAACGGCATTTTGAAGGAAGCCGCCGAAAAGGGACAGGCGCGATTGACGATCCTGCTTTACCAGCTCGGCTTCACGAATTTCAATTTGCAGTCCAAATGATCGCCGGACGCTTGTTCTCGTCCTGTTGCGGCTCAGTTATCGACCTTCAGCTTCGGCCACCACGTAAGCGTCTTTCCATCGACCGAGCGTTGCGGCGGAATTTTCATCAACCGCCGCGCTTGGCCGATGACGTAATCCCATTGCAAGGCCGGACCGGGATCGACCTTGTTGGTCTGGATGTGGTAATGACCCAGCACGCCGTGGTAATCCTGCAACTGCGGCGCCGGCAGTTTGTGAGTCATCAGTTTGCCGTCGGCCTCGCGCGGATAATCGCAGGAGATCCGCGGAAAGATCGTGCAGAGGGCAGCGGTCAATTTGGCCAGGGCCTTGTATTGCTGCGGCGTGAAATCGTATTGACTCAATTGCCTGCCCTGCACCTCGCCTTTGACCAATTCCCGCCGGGCCGGGCGGCCGGCAAAATGAGGCGTGCGCTCCGGCGCCGGGCCGGCCTGTTTAGGGATGGTGATGATAATCCGGCCGGCGTCGTCCTTCGCGTACCAGTTTGTCAGCGGGCTCTTTTCCGTCGCGCCGTAGGAGCCCATATTGGCGATCTCGATTCCGATGGACCGGTTATTGGCTATGGTCGCGTGGCGCGCGCGCTCTTTCAAGTCCAGCGTCTGGTAAATGGTCCCATCCAGGTCGAGCATGAAGTGAACGCTCAAATCGCGCGTGTCCTGCAAAACTTTGAAGCACGTGCGCGACAGGCCCGCCACGTCGAAGTGCAACACGAATTGATCGACGTTGGACTGAAGCGTGGGCAATTCCCAACCGCCGCCGCGGACCCGCTCGAGTTGTTGCGGGGTCAGGTAGCGGTCGCGGACGTCGTAGCGGTTGGGCTTGCGAGGCGCATCCAAAAAGGGGCGCGAAGTCTCAAAATCCGCCTGGTCGTATGGGACAAAGCGGCGTTCGACGCGGTAGGCGTCATAGCCGCCCGGGTCCATCCAGAGCACGACGGGCGTGCCCGTGTGAAAAAATTGGCCGGCGGCGACGATCTCATCCCCTTTTCTTTTCTCGTGACTCCCTGGCGAATGGCAAAGGCAACCAGCCAGCAAAACCGGCGCCAGCAACGCAACAAAACAGCGCTTCAAGAGCATCCTCTTATGTGCGGCGCAAAACCGCGCAGGTCAAGAAACTTACCTCCGAGATTTCCCTGCCTGAGAATGGATGCGGCCGGAAAATCGTGGCCCTCGGCACCGTGTCCGAAATGTACTGCGAAAAGCACTGGCCGGCCTTACACTGTGCATCGCGATATGAATCGATGGTTGGTCATGGCCTTGCTGGCCGCAGTGGCCCGTCTGCAAGCGGCGCCCGAGCCGATGCCGGCATTGTGGACCGCCGCCCGACAGTCCGCGGACATCCACCGCTTCTCCACTCTTTTCACCGCGCAGTGCGTACAGAGTTATTTGTCCTCAGAGGCCGATATTGCCGAATCCGTCCGCTGGTGCCAAGCGTCGGGCGTGACCAAGGTTTATTTGGAGGAGTACCGTGACGGGTACCAAGCGGAACGCCAGACGCTGGCCCAGGCGCGGGACCGTTTCCGCGCGGAGGGATTCCTGGTTTCGGGCTGCGTGACCACGACGCTCCTGGGCAAGCCCTCCGATCATTGGTCCAGCCACATCTCCTGTTACACGGACCGCGCCACGCAAGACCATCTCCAGGCCGTGTTCGAATTCGCAGGCGGCTTGTTCGATGAAGTCATGATTGACGACTTCTGGTTTACCGATTGCACCTGTTCGAATTGCGACTCGGCGCGCCAGGCGCGCCTGGTCACGATCGGCTCCAAAACCTATCCTGTCAACGGCAGCGCCTGGGCGGACTATCGCTGCGAGTTGATGCTGCGGCTGTCCCAGGACCGGTTGCTGGCCGCCGCCAGGCGCATCAATCCCAAGGTGCGGCTGATCATCAAGTATCCGCAATGGTACGACGGATTTCAGGATCGAGGCTACGACGTGACGAGGGAAACGGCCGCCTTCGATCGCATTTGGGTGGGCACAGAAATCCGTGACTACACCGACCCGCACTGGGGCGGAGTGGCGCAGTACGAAGGGTATTTTTTGATGCGCTGGCTGGGCGGGATCGGTGGCGAAAAGTGCGGTGGCGGCTGGTACGATTGGCTCGGCACGACGGAGCGCACTTACGTGGAACAAGCACGGCAAACCGTGCTGGCGGGCGCGCGCGAATCCATGTTGTTCTGCTTCGGCGGCCTTCATCGCGACACCGGCCCGGCGGATGTCGCCGCCTTGCGCGCCAACCTGCCCGAATTGCTCGCCGTCGCGCGCGAAGTCCGGACCCGCGAGCCGGTGGGCCTGGCCGCTTATAAACCGCCCAACAGCAATCCACAGGAGGAACGAAGCGTCTTTGATTTTGTCGGCATGCTGGGCTTGCCACTGGCGCCGTGCCATGAATTTCCGACCAATGCCCCGGCCGCGTTCCTCTCCGCTCACGCCATGGCCGACCCCGACCTGGTGGAGGAACTGGCCCAATTCATCCAAACACGGAGGCCGCTATTGTTGACAGATGGCTTGGCGCGGCGGCTCGTGGGCCGGGTCAACCTCCTGGCCACCAACGTTTATGTGCTGGCCGTGAGGGCGCAACCGGAGGCCCTGCTGTTGATGCCGCCAGCGCGGTTGGACGGCCTGCGCGCGCCGTTGCTCCATGCGCTGCAAACGACCTTCCAAGCGCCGAACCGGGTGGCGCTGTATTTATTCACCCACGGTGGATGGGTGGTGGAGAATTTCAATGATGACCCCGTTGAAGTGGTGCTCAATGGGCAGCCCATCAGCGTCAGCGCGCGGGGCTGGCGCTGTCATTGGGAATAGCGCGGACCCACAGAAAACCAGCGGCGACGCATGTGTCATGGTGTTGAAAGGCCGGAAGACTCCTAAGCGGGGCATCTCGGTAGCCGACGAGCGTTTCACCTGGCTCTGAGCAGCATTACGGGCACGCTGATATGATGCTGGACGCGACTGGCTGTCGCACCGAGAAACAGGTCGGCCAGGAAACGGTGTCCGTGCGTGCTCATGGCCACCAAATCGCAGCCTTTCTGTTGAACCCACCTGACTATTTCCGCGACGGGATCGCCGAAAGCCAGTTCAGCCTCCACGCGAATTCCGACCTCTTGAAACTCTGCGGCAACTTTTTTTAGATAAGCGGAATCTTCCGTGATTTCGGGACCGACTGCATCTGATCCAAAGGTTCGCGCGGCCCAACCGTCGGCCACGTGCAGTAACACCACACGGCTTTCCGCAAGCATGGCCAGCCCCTTGATGTGGCTGATGATGGCCCGGTCTGTCGCCGTGCCGTCCAAGGTCACTAGAATGGTCTTGTAAATGATGTCAACCTTTTCTCTTAGGCAGTTTTATCCGCCGATGATGATTTGCCAGGCCGATTTAAGCGAGTCTGGCAATCCCCAAATGTCCATCGCGGTAATCAGAATAGCACTGGCCCAGCCGGCCATCAGCAGAAACCAGCCGTTTTTCCAGGCGCCCATGCGCTTGCGGGAACTGGTGAAATGGAGCAATGGGAACATCGCGAAGGGGAGCTGAAGGGCCAGCACGACTTGGCTCAAGTTCACCAAGTCGGTGACGCTGCTGTCGCCGCGCAGCCCAATGATGAGCACCGCCGGGATAATCGCCAGTGTGCGAGTGATGATCCGGCGCAACCAGGGTCTGATTCTCCAGTGCATAAAGCCTTCCATCACGACCTGCCCGGCTAACGTGCCGGTGATGGTGCTGCTCTGTCCACTCGCCAGCAATGCCACCACGAATAAGGTGCTCGCAGCGGCCGTGCCCAACAAGGGTGCCAGCGTGAGCGACGCGATGCGAATCCAGTCGCTATCGGGGCTGAAGGTGACGACTTGCCCGCCTGCCACCGTAACGCTGGTCTTTCCGAAGAAGACCATTGCCGCCAAAACCATGATGGCGGCGTTGACGAAGAAGGCGACCGCCAGGGCCGCGACCGAGTCGATGGCATTAAACCGCACGGCGGTACGGATGGAGGCTTCATCCTTCTGCAGCTTGCGGCTTTGCACCAAGGCAGAGTGCAGGTAAAGGTTGTGGGGCATGACGGTAGCCCCGACAATGCCGATGGCAGCGTAAAGCATCCCGGCCTGACGAATGCTGGGCGTGAACAAGGCGCGCCCCATCTCCAGAAAAGCAGGGTGAGTCTGCGGGAGAACGAAGATTTCAAGGGAGTAGCACAGGCCAATAGTCGCTATCAGCAAAAGAACAATCGCCTCGATGGTCCGCATGCCAAAGCTTTGCAAGGCCAGGAGAAGCAATACGTCCAGGCCAGTAATGATGACCGCCCAGAAGAGCGGAATATGGAACATGATGTTGATGGCGACGGCACTCCCGAGCACCTCCGCCAGATCGCAGGCGCCGATGGCCACTTCGCAGAACAGCCAGTTGGGCCAGCGGGTCCAGCGCGGGTACCAATCACGGCAGCACTGGGCAAGGTCCTTCCCGGTGACAACACCCAAACGGGAGGAGATGACCTGCATGAAAATGGCCATCAAGCTGGCCAGTCCGACCACCCAGAGAAGCCCGAATTTGAACTGCGCGCCGCTCTGTAGATCCGTGCCCCAATTACCGGGGTCCATGTAGCCGACGCTGATGAGGATGGCCGGCCCGACGAACGCCCGCCATTGCTGCCAGAAGCTGGCTTGATGATGAGGCACGTTCACGCTGCCATGCATTCCTTCAATCGACAGGGTACTGGGGTGCGAAACCACAGCGACTCCCTCCTTGGTTGGTTCATGGAAGTCCCTGGGTGTCTTGTTCTCTTTATTCATAAAGTCTTATCCATTTTTCAAAATTGCCAATGGAGTCTTGCACCAAACACGGACACCGGCCCGCGATCACGATTGAACGCCGGGTCCGTGATGAATTGGTAATCCAGCGCGCCATGGACATTCTTGTAGATTTGAAAATCGTAGTACGTTTCGAGGACTTTCTCGCAGCCGTAATTCAGCGCGCCGTCTCCGTCGAGCATATCCACGCCGCCCGCCTCCAGGAATTGTTGGTTGGCGCGCGAAGCGCCGCTCACGACGCCGGCAACGCCGAAGGTATCATCGGCCCGGCGCCATGCTTCGCCTTTGGCGCTCACGCCTAGTGACGCTGTCCAATTCACATCGGTGAACGTCCACGCTTCTTCGTGACCGTCATTCCAGCCCAGGCGCGAAAACAGGCCGACGTTCTTGGCTACTTCCTGTTCCCAGTTCAATCCAAAGCCATATTTGTAGCGATAGGCGCGCGCCGCCGCGATGTCCCCTTCCACATTGCCAGGGTTGGCCAGCAGAAGGGCAGTTGCCGCCGTGTAGCTGGCCATATCCGCTTCGTTGAGCCAGGCCAGCAACCGAATCACCCCCGGATGAGCGTGGACGCTGTAACGGCGCTCAAATTCCGTCATCATGGCCCAAGCGCGCAAGAACGGGCCGTAGGCTCCGCTTTGGGGCGACATCAGAAACTGGTCGTCACCTGAGAAACCGTTCTTGTCAAGAGGCATATCGAAAAATCCGTAGCGCAAAGCCCATTTCGGCTGATTTAATTCCACAGCGAGTCCAGTGGTGAATCCGATGGTATCCTGCCCGTAATCCCAGGCGAGGTTTCCCATCATCGCCCAATTCATGAACTGCGTGCGCGGGTCTTGCGCATACGTGTTATTGTCGCAGATATCCAAGGGGCTGAATCGGCCGAGGGTGAAGGTCAGCCGCGAAATGTCCCGATGGGCCGCCAGGGTAATTGGGTCGTCGGGCACGGCCTCCTGTCCGCCCCCCAAGCCGATAGTTTGACGAATAAACAAGCGCGCAAAATTAAAGAAGGGAGTCTGGGTGCCGGCTTTGTAGGCGTCGCCGTTGGGAAAGGCCTCGATACCATGCGTCTGGGTCAGACCGAAGCCCTGCCACATCAGTCCGTCCACATGCGCTTCGGCGCCGCGCCATAACCGAGCGCCGGCAAACAAGTCCAGCGTAATTGTTTCCTGAACCTCGCCCTTGCTGTCCAGGCTGGCGGCGCCGGAGTATTTGGCAGGAAAACCGAAATCACCTTGCACGATCTCGGTATTCTGAAAGTGCCAGTTCCAACTCTGGTCCGGCCACTCCACTTGCTTCTCAGCGGCGTTTAGCTCGCCCGCGCTCGCGCCTGGTTGGGCAGCGTCAACCGCCGGATCGGCGGGGGCTTGCGCAGGCATCGCCGCCCACGTCCAACCCGCCACGAACCAGGATGCGATCACCCATTTCCGACAAATCGGCCTCCTGGCGCCTTGTGTCCACTTTCCAACTCTTGCCATAAATTGTGTTTTGTATGGCAAAAAAAGTTTACCGTCAATAGAAATGTTTTATAACACACACAAATACTTATCCCCAAAATACGGGTGCGCTTCGGAAAGGCTGGTCCGGGCCTCCGCTTTTTGCCGGGTCAACGGCGGCTGCCGGGGTCATAATGGCGGCGCCGGTTGATGGACACTTTTTGCGGTCGCGTGATCGCAAACGAGGGCGAGCCTGCCCTTTTTCGCCGGCAGCGCGCCTTCGCCAGCCCTGCCTTGCCCAATGGTTTGGTTTTTTTCCTTCCGCCTTGAACCTGAGGAGGGCTGGGCCGGAAGACTCCGCGCTCCTTGGCCAACGCTGGATTTTCGTTGGGTGCGTTGCAAAAAAGTTCAA
>PLIU01000346.1 GCA_003140095.1 Verrucomicrobiales bacterium
AACAATTCGTCGATCAACGCGCGCTGGGCGTTGGGAAACTCACCCAAATCCACCCCCAACCTCATGAGTGACAACAGGTTCATCGTCTCTTTGGAGGCGATGCTGTGCGCGTTGGCGAGTATCCCGTAAGCCCGTCCAATTTGATTATACACGATCTTGGGCTTCTTTTCCAGCAGCACGCCCCGGGCATTCTCTTCATGCTCGATGATTTGCAGCAAAACCTTGTTTAACCTCTCCACGATGTCGGTCTCGATCTCGCCCAGGGTCATCTGGTTGGACACCTGGAAGACGTTGCCCAGGGCCTCCGTTCCCTCGCCGTAGAGGCCGCGCACCGCCATCCCCAGCCTGTTGACCGAGGAGATGATTTGAGTGATCTGTTCGGCCAGGACCAACCCCGGCAAATGCAACATGGCGCTGACGCGGATGCCGGTGCCCAGATTGGTCGGGCAGGCCGTCAAGTAACCCAGTTCCGCACTGAAAGCGTAATCGAGTTTGCGCTCCAACTCGCTATCGACTTGATCGATGGCCATCCACGCCTGGCGCAGTTGCAGGCCGGGCCGCAAGGCCTGCATGCGCAAATGGTCTTCCTCGTTGATCATGACGCACAGGGATTCCTCCTTGTTGAGGATCAAGCCGCTGCCGGAGCTTTTGGCCGCGTGTTCCCGGCTGATCAGGTGCCGCTCGACCAGGATTTGTTTGTCCAACGGCCCCAGGTTGTCCATCGTCTCGGAAAAGGCCCCGATGAGTTGCGGCAAACCCTCCACCGCCGGGCGGATGATATCCAAAGCCTTGACCCGCTCGCTCTTCTTGGCCCAGCCGGGAAAGGCCAGCCCTCGCAAATTGCGCGCGAGCCGCACCCGGCTGGACATGACGATCCGGTCGTGCGGACCGGCGCGCCGGGCGGTCTCCACGGGCGGGCTGAGAAAATCGTGAATGTTCATAAGCTTCACTGCGCGAGCATATTATCCAGTTGCTCCTTGGCGGCCTTGATCTCGTCGCGCAAGCCGGCCGCCTGCTCGAAATCCTCGGCCGTGACGGCCCGGTCCAGTTTCTTCTGCAAATGTTTGAGGCGCTCGCTCAAGTCCCGGCCCTGGCGCAAGGCCACCGGCACTTTGCCGATGTGCTTAATGCCCTTGTGCATGGATTTGAGCAGGCTCTCCAGGCCCTCGGCAAAAGTGGCGTAACATTGCGCGCAGCCCAAGCGTCCGGCCTTCTTGAAGTCGGCCTGGGTGAAGCCGCAACCGGGGCAGCGGACCTCCACGCCGCCGGCGGATTGCGCGATTTCCTGCGAAGCGCCCAGCAACAAATCGGCCAGGGAAAAGCTGGCATCGCTTTTAACCCCCTTTTGTTTGGCACAATCCTCGCACAGGTCCACCTTCTGGATTTTGTCCTCCACAATCTGAGTCAGGTGGACCGTGGCCAGGTTCTTTTTGCATAACATGCAAAGCATATAGTTTCTGTCCTTCAGAGTACCACAGGTTCTTCAAAAAGAGAACGAAAATCGCTTCTCCTTCGTGCCTTCAATCACTCTACACTATGTTATATCGGCTCGCCAGAAACCTGAGTTAACTGGTGGTATTGGGCCACCAGTTTGCCCGTCACTGGTCCAGGCTGGCCGCGCCCGATGACGCGCCCGTCAATTTTCACCACCGCGATGATTTCCGCCCCCGTGCCGGTCAAAAAGCATTCATCCGCGGTGAAGAGATCGTAGCGGGTCAGATTGGGTTCGCTCACCGCCAGGCCGTTCTGCCGCGCCAACTCCATCACCAGGCCCCGCGTGATCCCGTGCAAAGCCCCTGCTGCGAGCGGCGGCGTCTGCAACTGCCCGCTTTTGGCAATGAAGATATTATCGGCGGTGCATTCCGCCACGTAGCCGTCTCCATTGAGCATGATCGCCTCCTCGCAACCCGCGTTGATCGCTTCGATCTTGGCCATGATGTTGTTGAGGTAATTGAGCGACTTGATGGCCGGGTTTAGCGCGCTGTGCAGATTCCGCGTCGTTGCCACTGTGACCACGTCCAGTCCCCGCTCGTACACTTCTTTGGCGTAAAGCTGGATTTTATCGGCGATGATGATAACCGCGGGGTGCGTGCATTTATATGGGTTCAACCCCAGGGTGCCCGCGCCGCGGGTGACGACCAGCCGGATGTACCCGTCCCGAATTTTGTTGGTCCGGCAAGTGTCCACCACCGCGCGCGTCACCTGCTCCGGCGTCAGCGGCATCGTGAGCAGAATCGCCTTGGCGGAGCAAAACAAGCGCTCGACGTGCTCAGCCAGCTTGAAGACGCGGCCATTGTAGGCGCGAATCCCCTCGAAAATGCCGTCCCCGTACAACAGCCCGTGATCGAACACCGAAATCTTGGCGTTCTTCTGATCGTAGTATTTGCCATCAATGTAAATCTTCATCGCTTCAATCCTCCGCACAGTACGGCTTGAGCGCGCCGGAAGAAAGCACAATCAGGGAAGATGGGAGCATGGCTGGCCTAGATTATGAAAACCAAGAAGTTTCCGCCGGTTCGATCGAAAGAGCCCCGCCCTTTGTTTGCCCAGTCCTCGAATTTCCTCGAAAATTTTGAAATAACCAAAAATCTCGAAATTCCTCGAANNACCCGGAAATAAGCGAAAATACCTATCCATCCCGCTATGTCGGCATATCATGGCAAATGCCCGTCCAACCTCCGTCCTTAATAAATGAGTTAAGTCATTCATAATCCTAATCTTAATCATAATCAAAATCTTCACCACGTTCCACATGGCCAAATCCCCGCCGAATCCCATTCCGCTCTCATGCAACTCCAAGAGTTGCCCGGCAGGAGACTTTCCCTTCTTTCTCGGTTTCACTTTTTCTTTCTTTCGTCAGTCATATTTAATTTCAACTTTCGCGCCCAGTATGCGCCACCCACTTGGACATTGGCTGTCCAAGTGAATAACTTTCCGCGGAAAACTCAACTTTTTTTACGCCCACAACAGGCAGGGTAGTGCTGCGCCGCAGGCACAATAGGTAGTGCCGCGTGGCCCACGCGGCTTCCTAAAAATCCCTCTGGCGGAGGCGGACCTGTCCGCCATAGCCTCGGCAAAGGCGGAAGACCCAAGAATCTCGGTTTGGCGTCCCGCCAGCCAGCACCGCCCGTGGAGGAGACACCGTTTGGAGTCTCTTGCCTCACGGCGCAAACATTTTCGGTCAGAGGCCCCTAGCGACCAACCACTTCTTCCCTGTCGTATTCGGGAGGAACGAGCAGCCCGCAAAGCGGGCCGCTCTTAATTTGTTCTGACTGCCCGCAAAGCGGGCCTGTCCGCCGTAGCCTCGGCGAAGGAGGGCCGCTCTTAATTTGTTCTGACTCCCGCGAGTCACAAGAATCTTCTCGGCTTCCCACCGGGAGCTTTTCGCAAGCCACTAATCCTAACCAAAGATATTTGAAATTTTGGTCATAAGAGGCTTCCGTGACCACCCTTGGATCTTGCTTTCCCTAGCTCAGAAATTATGATTTTTTTATTAACACTCTTTTGTGGGAAGTGTAACCTGCGTCATGCCTCTAAAAAGCGGATTGGTCACTCAGCGGGAAGCGGATATCGGCCGCAGGGTGCAACGCGTGCGCGAACACATTAACTGGCCCCAGCCGGCTTTCGCCGCCGAGTTGAACGTCTCGCGCGATTGCCTGGCCAGCATCGAGTATGCCCGCACGCCCTTGCGCTACTCGGACGGATACCGCCTCTGCGTCGTATTCGACATCAACCCTGCGTGGCTGGTGGACGGCGTCGGCGACATGAAATCCACCCAGATTCTGCCGAATTTGCCCACGCCGGAAGGATTTCCCGCCAGGTCCATGTTCAGCCGGATTTACGACCAAGCCACGGCCGCCAAGACCGGGGCGGCCGGCAAAAAGCCCGCGCTGCGCGGCGGGCGCAAAGAACAGAAGGATAAGGACTTGATCCCCGATTTTGACGCGACCACCCATGTTATCCGCAGCTTGACCGACCTGCTGGCCACGGCAAGGTTCCGCTCCCCGTTGGAACGGCAACAGTTTGCCCGGGAGATTACCAGTTATGCGCGGGACCTGGCGCTGCGGTTGCGTCGTGACCTGAACAGGGAACGGGCGATGGCGGTCTCCACGCGTCGCGTCGGCTCGTCGTCCAGGCCGGCGGAGGAGACTGGTGTCCCGGCCCGGAACGCCAAAATGATGTCGCAGTTGCGCACGGGCATCCGACGGCTCGATCAGGAAATCGGCAAGCTCGATGCCGCTATGAAGGCCCTCAATCCTGTCGCGATCAATCCGTCTCGCCTCCCACGCCCGGAGGCTTTGGAAGTCCTCCTGTTGGAGGATGCGATCGAAAAAATCGCCCGGCAGATCGATGAAGCCGAAAAGAAGATCACAACCTTGCTGTCCGGGCGTCCTCCCTCCGCCGTTTAGCAGCCGTTGGGGAGAAAACGGGTTTGCAAACGCGTTCAATACTCTTCGCTCATCTGCTGGCCCCCGTGCTCCGGATTGGGGATAAGCTTGCGCTTCTTGGAGTCCACCACAAAGTCGAGATATTCCAACGGAATCTGTCCGACCAGATTGGGCACGTTTTCGCCGACGTCCACAACGTCGAAATTCCCGTAGCGGCCCAGGACTTCCAGCCGAACCGGTTCATAGACCGCGCGCCTGGCCCGCCCGTTGCTGGTTTGGGAAATGACGTTGTCCACCTTTTCCAAACCAAGGCCGCGGATGACGCTGGGTTTGAGCTGGAGGCGGGTGGCTCCGGTATCCACCAGCGCCTCGACTTCCACCGGGCGGGGTTTCGCCTTGGAAAGCTTGCGATGCTGCGATTTCCGCGGGCCTCGCAAGCTCCGATGGTTTCTCTTCCTAGTCATAATCCAATTCCGACTGACAATAAAGGTCAGATTTTCGGTGGCCACGCAACTCCAGCCAACTCTTTAGGTAGCTGTGTTGGGTCCACCGGATAAAGCAGCTTCTGGTCGGGCGTTTCGTCGGCTTCCAATTCCTTCTCCGGGGCGCCGATTATAAGCCAGAGCGCCTCCGTTTCTGTGTCATTGAACACTTGGCGCAACTGGGCCGGTCCAACCAGCACTCCTCCATGCTTTGGCACGGTGAGTGTTTGCTCTCCGATGCGCATGCGCCCGACCCCCTCGACCACAAAATAAAACTCCTCCATCTTGGGATGGCGATGAAGCGTGCTGGCGCTTTTTGGCGGCAGCCTCCATAATCTGGCGCCCAATATCTCGCTCTTCGTTCGCTCCAGAAAATCCGCATTGGAGATTTTCATGAAATTCGATGGCCTCCAAAAGAGGTCGTCGGGTTTGATGAGAAAATAACCGTCTATTGGCTTCATAATCAGAATTTGTTTGACTCGTCTTTCAGGGTGAGTCGGAATTTATTTTTTCCAATGCCTGTTGTGCTTGCGCTCCAAATTGAGGATCGCCCTTCATCTTTCTCAAGGCGGGAACGGCGTTGGAGGCTTCCTTGCCGTAATGTCCCAGCGCTTTCGCGGCGATTAATTGCAGACCGTTCGTGTTGCTCAATGCCTCGATTAGAAAGGGAACGACGTGCGCCGCATCGGCATGAATTTCCCCCAATGCCCATATTTCTCCCCCATCGAGGCCGGGGCTTGGCGGACGATGAGTCGCCAAATCAAGAAGCCATGGAACGAGGTTGGTTGAAGATGGCGCATGCTGGCCAATGGCCCAAATCGCGCAAAACTGCCGCCAGTTCCAGGAATTGGTCGAGGGAGGAAAGTTGGTCAGCGCAGCGATTCCCGCAGGACCCATTCCCGCAAGGATGAATGACGCATTCTTGCACGAGGAAAGTCTTGTATTCGCCATCGATGCAAGTCGCGGAATGGCCGATTGCGCGTCGGGGCCAAGGGCCTCCATTGCCAACGCAGCCTTCCACCTTGCCTTCTGCGTTGGATTAACTGACGCAACACGAGGGCGGCTTGGTTGGTGCAGAATTTTTTCCCGGAAGTATTGTTGCGCCTGCCGCGAGAACTCAAACAACTGGGAATCGTTCACCGACAAATCATGTATCAGTCTGGGCATGGCGTTGGTTCCGATGGCACGAATGGCGTCCGCAGCTTCAATTTGTTTCGGGGTTTTTGGAGGCAGCACACGCCACGACACACCATTGCCAGCAGCTTGAAAAGAATCCGGTGGGTCATCCAGTTGATCAAGCCATCGGCTGAGTGATTTTCCGTGATAGTAAACTTCGTCGGGGCGCGAGGAATGAATCGCAACCCCGGCCATGCAGAGGAGCAGCAGCGCAATAAAGACAATGCCCCAGCGATAGTTCATTTGTTGGCTGGAGGTTGCGGATTCATCTTATTTCACCCCGGCCTTGGCCGCAACCTCGGGATCAATTGTTTTCAACGCGTCGGCGGCTGAGCGGCGAATGTCATCGGCGGGATTTTTTAACGCTTGTAAAAGTGCGGGCACGATTGCTTTGGCCTGATCCTGGAATTTGCCCAACGATCGCAGCGCTGTGCTGGCGACAAGCGCATTGGTGCCTTCAGCGGCTTCGATCAAAGCGGGCACCGCCAACGATGGCTCTTGCCGCATATCTCCGAGCAATCTCGCGGCGCGAACGGCAATCTGGGCATCCGGATTTTTCAGGATTTCGATGACGGTGGGCACTCCTTTCGCGTTCGTGATGGTAGCGGGGGTAACTCGATTTAATGCTTCGGCCGCCATCAGGCGGACTTGAGGAGCCGGGTCTTTGAGCGCTTTCCGTAGCTGCGGAGTGATGGTTTCCCGCTGTTCGGAATAATATCTTAACGCGAGGGCAGCGTTATTCCGAACACCCCAATTGCCGCTGTCCTGCAGGTCTTGAATGAACGCCGGCAGCAGCTTCCTCTTTTCGTTTGGTTCCAGCCGGTTCAAAAGACAATTATCGTCCTCGGGCCACGTGAAAAAATTAATGGCGCTCATCCGAATAGTCGGGTCTTCATCCTGCAGCGCCCCGGCCACTGCGGGCGTTGCGATCTTCGCGACTCTTCCCAGTTTGGAAAGAAGCTCCACCACGACCACGCGTGTCAAACGGCCAGAATCCATTCGTGGCGCCGGCAAGAGGCGCAGCAGACCTCCAGGCAGCCTGGGGCTTAACTGTCGATAGGTCTTACGATAGGCCCTTTCCAAGGGGTGGTTCGCTCTGTTCAACCATCGGATCAAGACCCAAACGCCATCGGGACCAAATTCCTGCCACTGCTTGGTCTGCTCGTCGGGACCGCCATACACGATGTTCGTAATCCAAAAACTTTCAGGTTTTCCGTGAAAGAGCGGGTCACGCGGAGGGAGAACCTGCCAAGCCACACCGCACAATATGGCGGCGAGCAGCGCGGCGAACACAACGCGTATGTGGTTCTTCATGGCGTTAGCCCAAATTCTCGCTCTTCGTTCGCTCCAGAAAGTCCGGATTGCGGATTTTCATGAAATTCGATGGCCTCCAAAAGAGGTCGTCCGGTTTTAAGCGAAAATAACCGTCTATTGGCTTCATAATAAGAATTTGTTTGACTCTGGTTTCAGGGTAAGTCGGAATTTATTTTGTCCAATGCCTCTTGGGCTTGCGCTCCAAATTGAGGATCAGCCTTCATCTTTCTCAAGGCGGGAACGGCGTTGGAGGCTTCCTTGCCGTAATGTCCCAGGGCTTCCGCGGCGAATGATTGCAGACCGTTCGTGTTGCTCAAGGCCTCGATCAGAAAGGGAACGACGCGCGCCGCATTGGCATGAATTTCTCCCAAGGCCCATATTTCTCCTCCATTCAGGCCGACGGCTGGACTTGGCGGACGAGGAGTGGCCAAATCAAGCAGCCATGGAACGAGGTTGGTTGAAGATTGCGGATGCTGGCCAATGGCCCAAATCGCGCAAAACAGCCGCCAGTTCCAGGGATTGGCCGAGGGAGGAAGGTTTGTCAGCGCATCGATTCCCGCCGGACCCATGCCCGCAAGGATGAATGACGCACCCTTGCAAGAGGAAGGGCTTGTTGGCTTATTCGCCATGGAGGCAAGTTGCGGAATGGCCGATTGCGCGGCTGGGCCAAGGGCATCCATTGCCAATGCAGCCTTGGACTGTATTTTCTGCGCTGGACTAACTAACGGAAAACGATTGCGTCTTGGTTGGTGCAGAATTTTTTCCCGGAAGTATTGTTGCACCCGTTGCGAAAGCTCAAACAACTGGGAATCGTTCACCGACAAATCGTGCATCAGTCTGGGCATGGCGTTGGTTCCCATGGCACGAATGGCGTCCGCTGCTTCGATTTGTTGCCGAGTTTTTGGAGGCAGCACATGCCACACCACAGCATTGCCGGCAGCTTCAAAATTCGGTTGGTCGTCCAGTTGATCAAGCCATCGGCTGAGTGATTTTCCGTGATAGTAAACTTCGTCGGGGCGCGAAGAATGAATCGCGACCCCGGCCATGCAGAGGAGTAGCAGCGCAATAAAGACAATGCCCCAGCGATAGTTCATTTCGCCGGTTGTGACGCGCGCCGGGCCGGTCGTGACGCGCGCCGGGCCGGTTTGGCGGCGCGCATGGCCCGTTTCATAAACTCCAACTGACTGCGCACCGGCGCGGGCGTTTCCGCTTGCACGCGCTCGTAGGCGCCGTCGGATCGGAGGCGCCAGGCCTTGACGTTGTCCGCCAGCGGAATGGCCAGCAGCTCCTGTTTGAGGCGCCGGCGCAAGCGGGGGTCCTCGATGGGAAAAACAGCCTCGATGCGGCGGAAAAAGTTCCGCGGCATCCAGTCGGCGCTGCCGGCCCACATCTCGGCCCGTCCGCCATTCTCAAAATAGAACAGCCGGCTGTGTTCCAGAAAACGATCCACGATGCCGCGCACGGTAATGTTCTCGCTCAGACCGGGCCATTGCGGACGCAAACAGCAGATGCCGCGCACCAGCAGATCAATCTTCACCCCCGCCTGGGACGCGCGGTAGAGGGCCTGGATGATGTCGCCATCGACCAGAGCGTTCATCTTGGCGATGATGCGCGAGGGCCGGCCGCGGCGGGCGTTTTCGGTTTCGCGCTCGATGAAGCCGAGCATCCGGCGGTGCAATTCAAAGGGCGCCAGCAACAGTTTGCGCGTCGGCGGATAATGCCCAATGCCTGTCAACAAATTGAACAGGTTGGTGGCGTCCTCGCCAAAGTCCGGCTGGCAGGTCAGCAGCCCGACATCGGTGTAAAGGCGGGCCGTGGTGAGGTTGTAATTGCCCGTGCTTAAATGCACGTAGCGCCGGATGCCATCGGCTTCCTGGCGCACCACCAGGCACACTTTGGCGTGGATTTTGTAGCCCACCATGCCATGCACGACATGCACCCCGGCCTCCTCCAGCTTGCGGCTCCATTGGATGTTGTTGGCTTCGTCGAAGCGCGCGCGCAGTTCCACCACCGCCGTGACCTCCTTGCCGTGGCTGGCCGCTTCCATCAGCGCGCCGACAATGCGCGTGTCGCCGCCGGTGCGGTACAGCGTTTGCTTGATCGCCAGCACATGCGGGCACCGGGCGGATTGCTCCAAAAACCCGGCCACGCTGTCGAAGCTTTCATAGGGATGGTGCAGCAGGATGTCCCGCCGGCGAATGGCGTCGAAGATGTCGCCCCGCCCCTGCAAGGCCGGGCGGGCGGGCGGGCGGAAGGGCGGCTCACGCAAATGGCTGGGATGATCCTCCTCGTAAATGGCCATCAGGCGCGCCGGGTCCAGCGGTCCGTCGATCAGATTCAAGTCGTCAGCCGTCAGGCGCAACGTGCCCAGCAGCGCCTTGCGGATGGCCGCGGGGCAATTGTGATCGGCCTCCAGCCGCACCGCGTCGCCCTTGCGCCGGTTGTGCAATTCCTTTTCAATCGCTTTGAGCAAATTCCCGCTGTCCTGCTCGTCAATGTAAAGCTCGCTGTTGCGCGTCACCCGAAAATGCCAGTAACCGATGATGTGCGTGCCCGAGAACAAATCGCCCAAAAAATGCCCCATCACCTGTCCCAGAAAAACATAGTCCCGGCTCCCATCCGCGCGCGGCAATCGGACCACCGGCGGCAACACGCGCGGCGCCTGCACCACGGCCAGATGGCGCAGCTTTTCCGTCCCGGTCTTCATCTCCAACTGCACGATGATGTTGAGCGATTTGTTCAGCAATTGCGGGAAGGGATGGGTGGGGTCGATGGCTAGCGGCGTGAGCACCGGACGCACCTCGCTGCGGTAAAAATTCTCCAGCCATTTCAAATCCGCCTCGCCCAGTTGCGCCGGGGCGATGAAGCGGAGGCCTTGACGAGCCATTTCCGGCGCCAGTTCTTCGCGCCAGCAGAGGTATTGTTCCTGCACCATGCGCTGGATGCGCTCCTGGGCCGCGCGCAACGTTTCGGCGGGCGTCATGCCGTCCAGGCCGGGCGTGTTGACCCCGCTTTCGATTTGTTGTTTCAGGCCGGCCACGCGCACCTGAAAGAACTCGTCGAGATTGGAACTGGTAATGCAGAAAAACTTGAGCCGTTCCAGCACGGGATTGGACGGGTCGCGCGCCTCCTCCAGCACGCGCTGATTGAACTCCAGCCAGCTTAATTCTCGATTTAGAAATCGCGCCGGCTCAAGCGCTGTCTCCACGGCCGTCATGACTTCGGCCGGGCTGGCCGGCGCCCCGCGTCGCGGTGGCCAAACGTCGTCCAGCCGTCTTTTCTGCCGCGCCCTTCTAGGACCGTAAAAATTCCGCACGCCATAAAATCAATCCGTTTATCTGAGCCTGACTTGAACGCTGAAAGGGTGAATCGTATCTGGTGCTAAAACAATCGCGGCGAGAAGTCAAATTGGCCCTTTGCCAAAAATTCGCGCACGATTTCGACCGACCACTCTTCTGAGATTTTTCCATCATCCACATCATGTGCCAATTCTTCCAAGGAAACGAAGCTGCCGCTTAAGGATGTTCCTCGTCTTTCAAAGAATTCTGCGCTGCTCAAAACAACCGCAACGTCCTCGGTTTCTGCCTTCCACTCATACACGATAGCTACATGCTTGGAGATTCGATCACCCAGGCCGGAATAAACCGCACCACGAAGAATGAGTTCCGGGGCGTCCAGACAAAGACGGAGTTCTTCCTGAACTTCGCGCAAAGCGCACTGAAGCGTCGGGTCGCCGTTGGTCTGATCCTCTTTACGCACATGGCCGCCCGCCCAAATGACGACCTTTTCGTTGAGAGGATTTTCTTCCTGCCTTTCCTTTCTGCGAAGACGCAAAACGTCTCCGCTCTTGTTGCGGACGACCACCACTGGCAGTGCTTGGACTCGTGTCCCGTCGGCCTCGATTTGCTCCCTCGGATCAAAAGCACCAGATTTTGCAAATTGCTCTACCAAAGCATGAGCTTCAGAAACACTCAAGCATTTTTTCCCTCCGAACGCATCAACAATAGCTGTCTTGGGTAACGACAGAATGTCTTCGCGAAGGTGCTCTTCTATTACGTTAAGAGCCGCGTCCGCAACTGCCTCGGCGGTTTTTTTCGCTCCGTCCTTTGAGTGATCGGAGGTTGTGTCGATCGGGAAGATTCTAAATTCAGATTTCATTCGTACGGCTGCTTCTTTCGTTATTTTGACCATTTGCTCCAGCACTTCTGCGTTCATAATTGAGCCTTTTGTCTGCTCGACAGGCAATAGCCCTTTTTCACGCGACATCGCATCCAATGGTGACACCGTCATAACAAAAACCGCTGAGATGCGTTTGCGCCAATCATCCGTTTTAAGGAACTTTTCAATGGTCCGCCGGTCCTCGGGACGGATTCGTTCCAGCCTTTCCATAAGTGTCAACCAGCAAATGGAATCAAACAGACCTCTGTCTAAGATCAAGATATGGGGATCGTCAGCTCTGGGAGGATTTTGTGTCTTTTCCAAAATCTGAGCAAGTGTTGTGCAAGCCGTCCACACATTAAAATTTGCGTGCTTTTTGTCACGAATCGGACAAACCGAGGCGCGCTCAACAACTACCTCCACTCGAAAACCGCACCTTCTTAAAAACGCCTGAAGTGCATTGAGAGTCGTTGTTTTGCCTGCTTTGGGCACGCCCGCGAATTCAAGCACTATCGGTTTGCGCGCGTTGCGAAAGCGGGCAAACGCCTTTTCTGCCCGTATCTGCAATTCTGATTTCATACGGATCGGTTCAGAATGTAAGAACCAACAACCACATCGTTGCAACATTTGCCTATATGTCAAACTTCTGCTGGGCGCAGTTCGTTGTGGGATTTCAACCCGACGCCTCCTCACGGCGGGGCGTGTGCCGTCTGCAAAACCGCCATCATCGGCGCGCGCGCGCGCGCAGCGTCGTCAAATTCGCCATGCACGCACCCGGCAAACACGCGGCCGCCCGCCACGAAGAAAACCACCTCTGCGTTGCCCGGATCGCCGTCGTCGGCCTCGTTGCCCGAGCCGATGACATGCCTTGCGGGCGCGCCCGCGATGACCTCGTCCTCCGTGGAGGTGGTTTTGAACTTGATGAATTCGCTCTTGATGAGCATGGCCGCGCGCGGCACGGCGTCGTTCGCGGTGCGCGCCTTGGGCACGGCCCAAACGTGGAGCGACATATTGGTTGTCCGAATGTTGACGTAACCGTTGGACGAGGTGACCTTGGCCGCGCCCGGGGCCAGCAGCACCAGCGCCGGTTTGCCCTCCACCAACAAGGTGACGTCTTTGTCCTGGGCCGAAGCTCGGACAGCCATGGACAGGATGAAGATGGAGGCCAGCAGGCGCATCATGATTCTCGTCATACTGAGTGCAACCTATAATCAGACCGTGCTTTTTCGTAAAGGAGATTTTGCGCTCGCATCATCGGTGATGTGATTGCAAATCCTTTCACTGACAGTGGCCAGTTCGTCTTGTCTAACTTATTGCTGCATTATGCTCATCGATGCGCTGCCTCGTTGGTGCCAGCACACGGAATTGATCTTCCGAGCGTTGGAGATGTTCTCGACTGGATCGGCCTCTAGGAGAACCAAAACTGCTGTCTTGCCCACCTCGACCATTCCCACTTCTCCCAATACGCCCAGCGTGGACATGGCGTTATTTGGCACTCACTTCATGGTCGCGCCAGTAAAGGCGGGCCGCGTAGCCACTTTTTTAACGAATTCGAGTTTCGGCGATGTCTCAGCGAAGTATTGCAAAATTGCCGGGGAATACTGTAAATTCGAGCGATTCACCGGACGAAACCCGGCGAAGAATTCATAAATCTATGCATCGAAAGTTTGATCTGGCCAAAGGCGCGTTTGCCTTTCTGGTATTATGGAGCGTTGACGGTCCGGCTCGCGCCAATTCCTATACTTGGACCAACAGCACCACAGGAAATTTCTCTGACGCCATTAACTGGTCGCCAAACCAGGTGCCCGGCGCGGGGGATGACGTCAATTTCGAAAACGACTATACTGTGTCCGTACACACCATCGTATTCGACGGCCAGACGACGGCTTCCACGCTGGCCGAAGCAGACACCATCACGACTGTTTTCCAACTCAATGGAGATTATGACACCGGCACGTTCAATGCCAATAGCGGGGGAGGATTGGTGGAATTGACCGGGGGCGGAACTATGACCGCGCAGTCTCTCTCCTCGCTGGACCTGCTCATTTCGGGTGCAAGTCTGGCGGTGGCTTCCGTCGCTTCGCCGAATAGTTGCACGGTGGACGGGTCGGACTCCACCTTCCAATGTGGCAGCCTTCAGCCGCCAATGTTTATCGTGACAAATGAGGGAACGGCTATCTGCGATATCATCCCTGATACTGGAGGCATCATTCTTTATGTCGATGGCCTCGGCTCCACTTTAACCGTTACTACCTCGGCCGCTCCGTATCAGCTTTACATCACCAGCGGCGGGTCGATGAGGGCAACCACCTTTGCGGGCACCCTCATGACGGTGGATGGAGCGGGTTCTCTCATGCAGCTAAGCGGAGCCTTCTCTCCGCCCGAGGCGGGCTTTCTGACGCAATTGACGTTGACCAACGGGGGAGAATTTTTATGCCAGAGCGTTCAGCTTACCAACGATCTTTACGGCGTGGTCAGCGGCCCGGATTCGCTGTGGAACACGGTTGGGAACCTTTATTTGGGAAAGCAAGGGCTTTTGACCGTTCAGGAGGGCGGTCAGGTGACCGCGAATACGATGGCCATTGATTCTGCTTCATTAGTTGTGCAGGGCACCAACGTTCAGGGCACCGATTCGCTCTTAAGCGCGCAGTCCATCTCTGTTGGAGGGATCGGCGGCGCCCAAGCCTTCATCCAAATAAGACAAGGCGGGCAGATGCAGGCGCAAGCAGGAATTGTGGGCGCCAATCCCGCCAGCTTTGCCACGGTCTTGATTCAGGACCCCGGAAGCTTGTTCCTCCTAACCAACACACTCTCGGTAGGTGGTCCGCGAGGGAGCACCGGCTCAGACCTTCTGACGGTATCAAACGGCGGACTGGCGCAGATTAACAGCAGCCTCACGATTTTGCCATCGGGGACCGTTACCCTCTCTGGAGGCAGCATCAATGTCGGCGTGTCAACTTCAGTGCCGGTGGCCAACGTCTTGCTCATCAGCCCGGGTGGCCATTTGGCGAACACTGGCGCGGTATTTGGCAACATCCGGAATGCTTCCTTGCTGACCGCTGGCAACAATGACGGAACAATCACGATCGACGGCAATTACGAACAGGACTCCGGCGGCCAGATCTCGTTAAACCTGAGCGGGACAAACACGAGTTCGGGATACGACGTGCTGCACGTGACCGGCAACATTTCCCTGGCTGGAACACTGACGTTGAATTGCATCAACGGATTTGCTCCCAAGACCGGCCAGACGTTCGCGCTGATTCAATACGGCGGCACTCTTACGAGCAACTTCGATCAAATTCAACTGAACGGGTTGGCGCCAGGGTTTCAATATCAATTGCAGCAGGCCACTGGCGGGCTGAACCTGGTGGCGCAGAACGACGGCGTGGCGACTTCGCCGCCGTTGCTCTCGCTGACGCCGTCGGGAAGCGAGCTTTTGATTTCGTGGCCGGACACCGCGCCTGGTTATAGCTTGCAAAGCTCGACCAATCTCAACGCGACCAACTGGACGACAGTGACCACCACTTCCAATCAATTCACCACGCCAGCCGCCGGCGCCATGCAATTTTTCCGGCTGGCCAAACCGGGTACTTGACAGAGATTTGTTACCCGGCGGCCTGACGCTCGTTTGATGCCTGCTCTACCGGTATTGAGCGGGCGCAAGACCGCCCATTCTACATTTTAATTTCTTTTCGACAGAATGTTACAGTGTCAAGACTATCGATGCGTCGGGATCGAAACTCTGTCGGGCCCGGGGGAAGGCGGACTGCGTCCTCAGAGCGTCAAAAAACCGGATAGAAACCGGACAGACAACATTTTTTGCAAGAATATCATGAACGCCAAACACTCTATAGTAGTTGGTATTATGGAAGTTAAAAGTGGTGGCAAGAGCCGGAATCGAACCGGCGACACAAGAATTTCGGTCCTCTGCTCTACCAACTGAGCTAGTGAAAAGGGACGGCGCGATAGAAGCGGGTGGCGGTGGCGTGGGGGTCGGTGAAGTTGACGAGGCCGGTGCGGTCGTAATTGGTGGCAACGGGAATCCAGTTCTGAAGGTTGGTGGAGGCTTGGAGGACAAAGGGCGAGCCGAGTGGAACGGGGAGATTCAGATTGAACTGCCCGGCGATGTAGGCGAGGAGTTGGCTGTCCTGCGGCTGCACCGGGCTGTTGGTGGCGAGGGTGAGGAGGAAAGCCTGGTCGTTTTCGTCACTGCCGTTCAAGCCGTAGCCGACGATCTGGCCGGCGTCATTGATGGCGGTGGCGTATTGGAGCGTCCAGCCTGAGTTGGTGGGGATGAGTTCGTTTAAATCGTACATGACATCGTTCTGCCAAAGAAAAGCGTGGTCTTGAAGCTGGTCGTTTTCGGACCAGCCAACGATCTGCCCATAATTGTTCATGCCCAGAGCGGCGCTGTTGAAGCCGCCGAGCGTTCCGAGATCGACCATGAAGCCCTGGAGAGAGAGAAAGGCATGGTTATAGCCAGCCGCAGTTCCGGCCTCACCGGCGATTTGACCGGCGTCGTTGATGGCGTAAGGCTGGCACACTGGGCCGCCTAAATTTCCGAGAGTTTGGTTGCTGGCGCCGGGATAATAGAGAAATCCAATAACGGCGCCGGGAGGAAACGCGGCGAAGCCGACAACTTGACCGGTCGTGTTGATGGCGGTCGCGACGCTATTGGCGCCGCCGAAGGTGTCCAAGTTTGTCATTTTCCCGTTGGCGTAAAGGAAGGCGCGCGCCTCGTTGTTGGCGTCGTCGGCGGAGCCGACAATTGCGCCGGAGGCGTTGATCGCGGCGCCAGAACTTTGCTGGCCGCCGAATGTGCCCAGATCAACCAAGTTGGTTCCGTCAAAACTAAAGGCATGCCCATAGCCGCTGCCCGTCTCGGCGCTGCCAGTGATCACGTTGGAATTATTGATGCCCGTGGCGTAACCACCGCCGCCCAGGCTTTCGCCGCCAAACAACGGCAACCATTGCACGACGCCATTGTTGTCAAAGAAAGGCTGTTCGGAGGTGGTGGGGGTTGTGCTGCCGCCAACGACGAGACCGTAGCCGTTCAGGCCCAGCGCTTGGTTCATGGGCCCGAGGAGAGCGCCGAGGTCGGTGAGATTGAAAAGCGGTTCGCGGGCGGGATCGTTGGTGACGCTCACGCTGACTTGGAGGGAAGCGCCGGAGTAGCCTTGGGTGTCGAGGGCGTCAGCGACGAAGTTATAGGTGGTTTGGGTGAGATTGCGCAGGACAAAGACATAGGGAGCATTGGTCAGCGTTCCGAACAGAACGCCATTATTGTAGAGCTGCACGGATTGGATGGGGTAGGAATCGGAGACACTGACCGCGACAAGAATGTTGGTGGGGGCGGAGTAAACGGCGCCGGCCGGCGGCGTCGTGATGGAGATGAGCGGCGTGTTGGAAGCGACTACGGAGAATTGAACGGGGATGGAAAGCGTACTGAAGCCGTGGCCATCCACGGCAAGTGCGGTCAAGGAATAATTACCTAAGGGAGGATTGTTCCAGCGGTAGGCGTATTCGGGTGACTGGGCAATGTTCGCGGAGACAAAGAAGGCGCCGTTGGTGTAAAAATCCACGCGCGCAATTGTTCCGACATCGATGTTGGCGTTGGCTTCGAGATAGATGTAGGACGGCGCGATATAGCGGGCGCCGTCGGCAGGGTCGTCCACATACACGTAGGGCGGGGATTCCAAACTGATTTGGACGCTGGCGGTGTTAGTGGCGCCCAGATTATCCATCGCAACGGCGAGCAGGGTGTAGTTGCCGACGCCGTCGCTGCTCCAGGCAATGCTATAAGGGGCGTTGGTGACCAATCCGATGAGCGTGGAGTTGTCGTAGAAGGCGACCTGCCGAACAGAGCCGTCGGAATCGGAGGCATCGACTTGGAGGGCGATGTTCTCACCGGTGGTGAAAAGGCTATTGTTTGTCGGGCTAATGAAATGGATGGAAGGAGGAATGTCGTTGGTGGGAGGCACGACGGTTATTGGCACCGGCGCGGAAAAAGTCGTTTGGCCCGAGCCATCGGTGGCCGCAGCGTAGAGGGTATAATCGCCGGTGAAAACATTGCTCCAGGTGAAAGAGTAGGGCGGAGTGGAACTGACGCCAATCAGCGTCGGTCCAGCGTAATATGCGACTTGCGAGACAGGGTCGTTGGTGTCGCTTGCATCCACATTCAGATCGAGGTTGGCGCCGACGGTAAAGATGGAGTTCGGCGTCGGACTGGTCATGGCAACAATGGGCGGCACATCCGGTAGAAGCCAGCGAGCGAACAGCGTGGAGGGCTTGACTCCGGCGATCGAGAAGGATCCGCCCGCCAGCAGTTCATTGCCCTGCGCCGCTAGCGCATAAACCGTTGGAGAGTCACCCTCGACACCAGTGCCAAGCGGAAACCAGTTTGTGCCGTCCCAACGCGCGATGGAACCGGTATTGAGCGAATTGATGGTGGCAAACAGGCCGCCCGCATAGAGGTCGTTGCCGATGACGACGAGCGCGTTAACCGCCGTAATGTTGCCGAGCTTGTATAAGTTGGTAGCGATGGTCGTCCAAGTGGAGCCGTCCCATTGCGCGACCCAAGGCAGGGAACGTCCGGCGCCGGAGGCCTCAATTCCTGCGCCCGCAAAAATTTGCGGGCCACGCACGGCCAGAGCTTGGACGATGACCTGGGGGCTGGAAGAACCAATGCCATTGCCGAGGGCGCTCCAGCTTGAGCCGTCCCAGTACGCGACGTTATTGACAGAAACGCCGCCGGCGGATGTAAAAGCCCCGCCCGCGTAGAGATCCGTTCCGCTGGCCGCAAGAGCGAGCACGTGCCCATTCACGCCGCCCGCCAGAGCCGACCATGCGTGGCCATCCCAGATGGCGATATTGGTCGCGGCGACGCCACCCGCCTGAGCGAAAGATCCGCCCACGACCAACTCGCCCGCGGAATCGAGGAGAAGACTGTAAACCGTGCCGTTGAGGCCGTTGGTGGTTCCGGTCCCGAGCGGCGTCCAATTCGTTCCATCCCATTGTGCGATATTATTGACAGCGACGCCGCCCGCTTGGGAAAAATTGCCGGCGGCGTAGAGCGGGCCGAAGGTGCTGGCGGCAAGGGCATAGACTGTCTGATTGACACCATTGGTAGAACCGCCGCCCAAAGGCCACCAATGAATGCCGTCCCAGCGAACAATGGCGCCGACGCGAGTTCCCGCCGCCGAAGTGAAGTCGCCTGCGAGATAGACGTTGGTTCCCTGGGTGGCGACGGCGAAGACATCATTGCCGCCGAGAGCGTTATTGACTGCGTTCCAGTTTTGGCCGTCCCAGGCGGCGATATTATCGACCACGGCGGCGCCCGCGGAGGTGAACGAACCGCCGGCGAAGAGAGTGTCGTTTTTGAAGGCGAGGGCGAAGATGTAGGCTCCGCCCGAGGGGTTGAGACTTTGCGGGAGGGCGGACCAATTCGTGCCGTTCCATTGGAGGACTTGGGCCGGGCCAAAACTGGCATTCGGCGCGCTCTGGCCGGCATATAATTGGCCGTCTTGGAAAGCGATCGAATCGACGGGGCCGCCGGGCGCGCCATATCCGAGCGCGAACCAGTGTGCGCCGTCCCAGCGAGCGATGTTGGTGGCGACGATGCCGCCGATGTTGGTGAAACTTCCGCCCACGTAGAGTTGGCCATCTTGAATGAGAAGAGATTGTATTGAGCCTCTGACGCCGGAACCGAGCGAGAGCCATGAGCCGCCGCTCCAAAGCGCAATTCCATTGACAGCGAGCCCTCCGGCGTTGGTGAAAGCGCCGGCAATATAAATATCTCCATTGGTATCCGCGACCATGGCGGCCACGGGGCCGTCAACGCCGCCGTCGAGATCGGACCAGTTTGTGCCGTCCCAAACACCAACATTGGAGGCCGGTTCATTTCCAACGCCGATGAATTGGCCGGAGACGTACAAGAAGCTGCCGGACACAGCCAGAGCTTGCACTTGGCCATTGACGCCGCCACCGAGAATGGCCGACCACGCTGATCCGTCCCATTGGGCCAGATTTTCAGCGGGGCGGCCGGCCGCTTTGGAGAAACTGCCACCGGCGATAAGCGTTCCGTTTTGCCAGGCAAGCGCATTGATGGAGCCGTTAACGCCGTTCAACAAACGATTGCCCAATTTGCTCCAGACATGTCCATCCCAACGCGCGATTCCGCCCGACATGAAGCCAGCAGCGTAAACGTCGCCATTGGCAGCGACGGAAATCGCATTGACTTCCTGGCCGAAACTTGAGGGGCTGAATTGACCCTCCCAACGTTCGTTGCCGACATCAAGTGTGACTGTGGCAGGGGCGCTGGTGAGATTGGTGTCGCTGACGGAGTAAGTGAAATAGTCGTAGCCCATGAAGCCCGCGTTGGGAGTGTAAGTGTACGAGCCATCGGCATTGAGCGCGACCGTGCCGTTGGTTGGAGCATCGTCGAGACTGGCGGTGATCAGCAGGCCGTTTGGGTCGAAATCATAAGTCAATACACCAGAATTCGTCGGGACGGTGAGCGGTGTGTTGGCGGCAACGGAATAGGCAACGTTATTCGCGACGGGCGGGAGTTGGCTGAAGGCGCGAAAGGATATGGCGAGCAGCAGCGCCACGGCAGGAAAGATTTTTTTCAACGGAGTATTGTAGCACGAGGCAACGGCGGGAGCAAGTGGGGTGTGGAAAAGATTTGGCGACGGGCCGGGGGCTTCCGTCGCCAGGAATGATAATGTTCTAATTTCATAGCACTCCACCGCCGCCCGTTCAGGCTGTTGCCGGCAGCGCATTGTTGAAGGAAGCCGCTAGGCCTTCGTTTCGGATGGGAACCCTTTGCGACGCTTGCTGGTGATTTCGAAATTAGAGTCTTCATGTTCGTGCTTATTGTGTGCCATACGGCCTCCTGGTTTGAATGTTGCGGTTGATTCATCGCGGCCGCGCCGTGATGAAATTGCAGATGGGCAAGGGACGCCATGGAATTACTCCTTACGGAGGCTGCTCTATCCATTGAGCTACCCCGAAAGTTTCCGGGGATCGGACTCGAACCGACAACACGCGATAATCCACAACTTCGGCCCATCAAATCGAAAGCGGACAAGAAAGTGACTGTGGAATTGCCCGGTGTGCTGCCTTTACACCACCCGCGGAATGGTCCGCGGGGCGGAATTGAACCGCCACTGCCGGGTCCCGATAACCCACGATCTACGGCCCGCTGAAATACCGACGGATAAGAAACGAACTGGGATTTTACGTGCTCTACCACTGAGCTACTCCGGCATTTGGAGCCGGAAGCTGGACTCGAACCAGCGACCGCGTCGTTATCAACGATAACCCAATCCTGCGACCCGTCGAAAAACTGAAAAAACAGAGACGGACAAGAGGCGAGTTGGGAATCCATCGGTTGCCCGATGGCGCGGCGTTCGAAGCCGCTCGCGGTTTCCCGCTTTACCAGATAACCCAATCTCTACGGCCCGTCTAAATTGGCGCTCCCAATGGGAATTGAACCCACATTTCCCGGACTAAATCCGGGCGTTCTCTCGCAGTTGAACTACGGGAATATCCGGCACCCTCACACTGATTTGAGCACGGATGCCGGACGCGGTTTGGTCCGAGGGCAACCAAGGTGGCACCTTCGGTAAGATCAGATGGACAAGTGGCGCGATCGAACGGAGGCACTCCATGCCGGGAATCGAACCCGGACCGCCAAGGCTTTCGCCACAGACGGTACGCCCTCCTTATGGTGGAGGATAAACGATCAACTTCGGCCCATCTAAAATGGTCAGGGCGACGGGATTTGCACCCGCACAGTCCGCGTCACAGGCGGAGATGCTAACTGTTACATCACGACCCTGATAAAATGGAGCCCCTGGTCGGACTCGCACCGACGACTTCGAGTTTACGAAACTCGCCCTGTTGCTGCTGAGGCACAGGGGTCTTGATATTTACAACCGGCTTGAGCTGAAGGAGCGACGCTTGATTCGTCGTCGCCGCCATCGCTGCCGATCGACTCGGTCGGACATCCCTGTCGGGCTTCTTCAGCGACGCTTCGTGCTTCTGGGGTGACCGGTTGCCGGTAAACCACCGAAAAGCCAATTTCGTCGTTGCGCCGAAAGAAATCCGGCGCGGTTGTGCGGCACAAGTCGCAGTCGATGCAACTGTCATCAACGTAATAAGGACCCGGCACATTCTGCGGTAATCTATTCGTTTTTTCTGCCATAGTTTATTCCTTTCTCGTTACAACCGAACTTTATGGCAAATTCTTCATTGATTGAAATTCATTAGTCTCATATACTAATGCGTATGGTGAATCAATTCCTCAGCAAGGTGCCTTTCGACCTTTATGAGCTGGCTCTGTTTCATTTGGTCGTCAAACACCGCAGCTTCACCAAGGCCGCCGAAATTGCCGGGTTAACCCAGAGCGCCATCACGCGGCAGATGCAGGGAGTGGAAAACAGCCTTGGCCTCCAACTGTTGGAACGGACCACCAGGACGGTGCGCGTGACGCCGGCGGGTGAGTATCTTTTCCACGAAGCGGCCCGTTTGCTGGGCGATGTCGAGCAATCGTTAACTCACCTGGCGCAGGAATTCGCCGGGGCGCGAAAGGAGGTGCGGGTCGACGTGTCCCGCACGATTGGCCTGGCCTACCTGCCCGGATTTTTTCATGCCAATCTGCGCCGGTTTCCGCATCTGGGATACCGGGTGACGTGCCAATCCAGCGGAGAGATTTTGGCGGCGCTGGAAGCCAACGAACAGGACATTGGTGTGCTCTGCCCGCCTTCGCGACTGCCAAAGACGCTTCGGGTCACGCATCGGTTTGAGGATGCATTTACGCTCATCGTTCCGAAAGATTCGGCTCCAGCGGGCAACGCACTTTCAAAACCGAAGACCCGCATCGATTGGTTGAAGCAACAGAACTGGTTGTTGATCGAAGAGCGTTCCAACACGGGCCAGCAACTGCGCGCCTGGATGGCCGATCAAGAATGGCGTATGGAACCAACCATGCAACTCGACAATTTTGATTTGATAATCAACCTTGTCGCGCTGGGCATGGGGGCCAGTTTCGTGCCGATCCGTGCGCTGGCGCTTTACAATCAAAAGCGAAACCTGCTGCGGGTCCCGTTGCCAGCGCGATTTACACGGCAACTTGTGGTCGCAGTGCGGAAGCACCGGAAAATGCCAGTTCATCTTGAGCAATTCATCACTAACATCCTTTTCTGAGAAAATGGCGCTCTCACGTGGATTTGCACCACGAACTTCCGCCTTCGCAGAGCGGCGTGCAGATTCTGGTTACACCTTGAGAGCAAATTGGCGTCCGTGGCCGGACTCGCACCGGCTAGGACCAGCTTGAAGGGCTGGTAGCGCGAGCTGCTTTGCATTCACGGACAAAAGGCCGCCGCAAGGAATTGAGGCCGTAGCGTCGCTGCTCGCGGGCAGACGAAATCCTCCGTGGCGATCTCGGATAAAGTGGCCCCTGAGGCCGGTATCGCACCGGCGTCTCCTCGTCTTCAGCGAGGCGCTAATCTGCCTCAGCTACTCAGGGTGGTCGTCCCGCGCGGTAACGCTCCGCGTCCTCTCGCTTATCGGGCGAGGGCTCTGCTTTTGAGCTACGAGACGATGGTCAATTGCGGTTTGATTCCGAAACGGTTGGCCGGACGGAACACGAGGTTCAGCTTTGCAGCCGGTCGGATTCGGATGACGCGCTTTGGCTTGTAGCTGCGGCGAAACAGCAACTGGCTCTGATAACGCAGAACGGGCTTCATGGCTCTCCTTTCGTTGATGGTTAAAAGTGGCGGATGGTGTAGGGATTGCACCCACGCAGCCCGCAGGCTCACTCGGTTTTCGGGACCGGGGCATTACTTCTCTGCCAACCATCCGTGCAAATTGGCTGCCAGGCTTGGACTCGCACCAAGACAAGCGGCTTAACAGGCCGCCGTGCTACTTTGACACCACCTGGCAATGGCGCTGCCGGCAGGATTCTCACCTGCATTTATCCGCTTAGAAGACGGATGCCTGATATGTTCAGCCACGGCAGCGTCGAAATGGTCGGAATGGCAGGAT
>PLIU01000267.1 GCA_003140095.1 Verrucomicrobiales bacterium
TATTTACGGATAAGCTCTAAGACAAGCCTGCAACTGGCCCAAGCCCGGTTCACTGTCGCCCAGAGCGCCTTGGGTGAAACGCAGGCCCAATGGGTGCAGGCCAGCAACGACTGTTTCCGCGTCCTCTCCCTCCTGAGCAACCGCGTCGCCTCCGCTTCCGAAGCCGACAAGGCGCGCGCGGAGGCCGATGGCCTCCAAGCCAGGCTGGAGCGCCAGCAGGCCGAGGTCACCGTGGCCCAGCGCCAGATCGCTACCTGGCAGCAACAACTGGAGGACACCGTCATCCGCGCCCCTTTTCCCGGGGTCATCGTTTCCAAAACCGCCCAGCCGGGGGAAATCATTTCCCCGCTCTCCGCCAGCGGCGGCTTCACCCGCACCGGCATCCGCACGCTGGTCGATATGAGTTCGCTGGAGGTGGAAGTGGATGTCAACGAGAATTACATCCACCGCGTCTCCGCCGGCCAGCCGGTCGAAGCCGTGCCGGACGCCTACCCGGATCGGAAAATTCCGGCGCGCGTCATCGCCATCATCCCGACGGCTGACCGCCAGAAAGGCACGGTCAAAGTCCGCATCGGTTTTGAGGCGCTGGACCCGCGCATGTTGCCCGACATGGGCGTGAAAGTCTCCTTTCAAGCCGGCCCGCTCGCGCCCACCGCCGCGGCGGGCGTCCTCCTGCCGCCTTCGGCCGTGCATGAGGAAAACGGACATCAAGTCGTGTGGGTCCTGCGCGACGGCCGCGCCCAGCGCCGCGCGGTGCAAGTCAACGCAACCAACGATAACCAGATGCTGCAGCATTGCGGCCGGCGAAACAGTTATAGTTGACTGTCCGACAGGCCTCCAGGACGGCGCGGCGGTGCGGGAAAAACAGCCATGACCAAAGGCCCGGAGGTTCTGGCGCGGATTCGCGGCGTCAGCAAGGTTTTCCGCAGCGGCTCGGTGGACATTCACGTTTTGCACGAGCTCGATTTAGACCTGCACCAGGGAGAATTTCTCGCCCTGATGGGGCCGCCGGTTCGGGCAAGAGCACGCTGCTCAATCACATCGGCGGCCTGGATCACGCCAGCCAAGGGGAAGTCGTCGTGTGCGGCGAAAACTTGGGCGCGCTTTCCCACCATCAAGTGGCCTCTTGGCGCGCGCGGCACATCGGCTTCGTCTTTCAACTGTACAATTTGCTGCCGACGCTGACCGCGGAGCGGAACGTCGAACTGCCCCTATTGTTGACGCCACTCTCCAGGGCGGAACGCAAACGCCACGCCGAAACCGCGTTGCGCATGGTCGGGTTGGCGCGCCCTCCGGGCCGCGCGCCAGCCCATCGCCGCCGCGTTGCGCGCGCTGTAAAACACATTTTAAAGCGGCAGGACGGAACCGGGAACGACGATGACCTTGCGCCAAATGGCCAAATGATTCATCATGGATGCGGCCGGTTCCCTGGTGAATCTGCCGAGCGATGCGGAAAGACAACAATAATATGCATTCATGCGGGACTGCCCGGTTTGCGTTGGATAATGGGGGAAGCAATCGAAAGGGGAAAGTCAGGAGTGAACGCTTTGAAGTATAAACAAGCGCTGACACTGGGCCTCTTTACGATTCTTTCTGCCGCTGTTTCGGCTCAGCCGCGCTATCAACCTCCCGCTGGAACCAGGTTGCATTATCTCGCTTTCAGCGGAAGCAACGATCTTCCGCCGCCTTTCGTCGCGGTGGATTTCGTTTACGGCCCTGGCGAAGGCAAGAGGGATTTTCGCTGGTGGCAATTGGAAGTTCGAGCCAACACGAAGCCGGACGCAGCGCCGTTGTTGGTGCTGCGCGCGCTGGCCTCCGCGGATCCGCTGGCAGAAAAGCAACGCCACGTCGAATTTGCGCGGTATCAATTGCGCATTCCCGAGACGGGCGAAACCTACGAGTATCGCGACAGCGACGCCGGCGGGGCTTTGCTGCCCGGCTGGGCGGATTTCGAGCGCCATCTTCTGCCTCATCCCGCGTCGAACACCGAACGGAAAGATGGCGCAGCCGAGACGTGCCAGTATTTAGGCCAACTGCTCAGTTTGGCGCGAATAACGATCCGGGCGGATGAGCCGTGGTCGCCTTGGGCCAACATCAAGCGCCTCGATCTGCATCGCGAGATGCTCGTTGGGAATGACCGGGATTTCAAAGACAGCGAAGGGCATCGGCTGGCCAGTTCGAATACAAACGATTATACCTACGTTCCGCTGACCGAGGAGGATTATCGCACCGCGATTGAGGCCGGCATGAATCTATTCCCGGTCACGGCGCAGCATGAGGCCTGGGTGCGTTCGGAGCCGGTTTTTTATTTGCGCGATGCCATAGGTGATCCGGCGCTGCGCTATCCCGCTGACCTCTACCGTGCCAATTACCTTGGATACGTGATGTTCGTGGATGAACCGGCGAGCCTGATTCTAAACCGGCAGGATTTGCGGCTGGCGGCCAGATACTCATCCGATTTGTCAACTCTATTTGAAATGTGGACGCGAGCCAGTTATCTCTCCGCCGATAACTACGGGGTCTGGCGTCTGGAGGCGGCGCTTCGTCGCAAAGGCATCAATCTGGGCGACATGCGCCTCACCCAGTCCGATTTTCCGACATGGGATTCGTACCCCGAATCCACTTACTACGAAATGAAATCCGGCGTGGCCGGCATCGTCATGGAAGGGCGTTTCAACGTGGCCGCGTTCGACGCCCGAGTCCTCACTGTGACCGGCTTGCCATGGAAACACACTCCGTTGCAACTATTGAAATTCGATTACGCCTTGATGCGCGGGGGCACGCGTCCCTTCGGCAAATTTTGGGGCACGGCCATTTACGGGCAATGTGATCCGGTCATCGCTCCGCTGGCTTTGACGACGGCCTACGACATGGGAGCGCGCTATTTTTGGTTTTGGACTTCGGACCATGCGCACCACCTGCCGTGGAACGAACAAATTAGCCTGGCGCGCGCTCTCAAGCAATACGCCGCCCAAAACCCCCGTCCCTCCATTGCCTTGCCGCAGCCGAAGCGGGACACGGTCATTGCCATTCCAAACGGCTATTTCCTTTCCCTGCAAGACTTCCAATGGAACAAAGGCGGCGACCCGGAACGCCGCGAGGCGGGCGAAAAATACCAGCGCGTGTTCCAACGCGCGCTCACCGCGGTGCATCAATGTTTTGATCGTGGCGAAGACTTCGATATCACGATCAACGACGGACACGGGCTTGAGGGCTATCGCCGCATCATAAAAATTGACGACAAGAACGCACGGTGAGGACATCGGGCGCGCCAGGCACCTTACCAAATCAAATTAGTCGCCGCCGTCGCCTGGTAAAAGCCGGCATGGTTGTCAGCAAAAAGGATGTTTCCGGCCGGCTTAGTGCGGTGCCAGCCCTTGGTGTCCGCCGGGTAAGCAAGAATGCCGCAGCCGAAGACGACTGTTTGGGAGAGTTTGGTCAAACTATTCACGGACAGACCGTCCAAACCATCTCCGGGCGGGAATGGCGGCAATCCTCCAAAATTGAAGAGGTAAGAATTCCCCACCCACTCGAACAGGTCGTAAGAGGTGTCGTCCACGGTGCGCCCCTGATCCATCGGGCAAGTCACTGTTCCTTCAGTTAATCCGTAATGGTTCAAGGGCCGGTCTGTGCGGTTGAAAAGATTACCTTGCGCCGCGCCGATCCGGTTGTTGTTGGTTCGGCCCGCCCAGACAAACCAATCCATGCCTTCAAGGGAGACGTTGGTCGAAGTCCAAAACAGAGTATCATGGTAATCCTGCAGGTACAAATTCAGCGCAATGCCGCATTGATGCAGATTGGACATGCATTTGGCGTCGTTGGCGCGGGTTTTGGCTTTGCCTAAGACCGGCAGAAGCATGGAGGCCAGAATCGCGATAATCGCGATCACCACCAACAATTCAATGAGCGTGAAAGCCCGCCTGCTTTTCGTGGGTTCGATCATTATCCAAATCCGTCCGGCAAAACGCTCGGTTCGGGTTTGTCTTGGACGAACCATCACCGAGTGTTATTCATGGCGCCTTCCTCAAAACGGCGTGAGGCTCAAATAGAGCCGGTAGTCCTTGATGCGGCCGTGCGGCGAATCCTGGCGCGGCAGCAGGCGCGCGCCGGAAAGCTCGTGTTCCGCGCCAAGATCAATAACAAGTGTGTGCGGATGACTCGTGTGCGGCGCGCTCCAAAGCGTGTGCCAGAAGGAATCCGGATCGCCGTCAATTACGTTCTCCGCCTGGTCGCCTTCCGCAATATTTTCCTCGCTGTCCACATAAATAATTTTCCAGCCTTGGTGGGAAATAGTTTGACCGGCGGCATCGAGCGCGTCGAGTTCCGCCAGCGTGGTGAACTCGTCGCCGTTCTGCGATGAAAGCGCTTGCAGGCAAAGGTAGCGCGCCGTTTTCGCGGGGAACACGATATCTTGCGCGGCGCGGCTGCCGGCAAGGCTGCCTTCTTTGACCAGACTGGCAGACTCCAAGCGCGGTTCCTTGATCGGGCCGCGCGAGCGCGCGTTCTCGTCCTTGTTAAGCTGATCGAGAATCGGCGTCTTAATCCCGGCCACGCTCTGGACGTCGTCCTTCAACTGCTCAAAAACAACAATCTCATTGCGGCCTTGCTTGAGCCAGACGCCGGGCAGATAAAGGGTCTGTTGCGGGCCGATATACCAGTATCGGCCCAGATTGTGCCTGTTGACGAAAACGATTCCCTTGCCCCAACCGCGCATGTCCAGAAAGGCGTCGCCGACTCGCGGCAATGAAAACGTGCCGCGATGCACCGCCGGCGCGGCGGAGGCCGGAGTGGAATTAAATTTGAGCGAGGAAACATCGTCGAACGGTAATTTATACATTTCCCAGCCAGTGAGTTTGCGCTCGCCGAGCAGGACCGACTCGGTGATGCCTTTGCGGTTGTCCGTCAGCCGGCTGCCATAGTTGATGCGTCCGCCATTTTCAACCAGAATGTCGAGCGTGGCGGATGGACCGGCGATTTTCAGTTCGGCTGAATTCTGATTGTGCCGACGGTCCAGCGCCGCGAGCCTTTCGCCGTCCACGCACACCACGGCGTAGTCGCGCAGCTCCTTGATTTTCAGCGTCGCGTCCACCGGTCCGGCAATGGTGGTTCGATATAAAACGTAGCCGTAACCCTGGTCGAGGTCTTCAAAGCTCAACGGCTTTTCCGATTTCACCGGCGTGGCCAGGTTGTCAAAAATACGGGCGGACTCGGTGAATTCGATTCGGGGAATTTCGATTACCTGGGTCGTGGGCGGAACCTCCGGCAATACTTCCCCCGGCGCGAGGTGTTTCGCGAGAACGTCGCGCAAGGCGAAGAATTTTGACGTGGGCCGGCCCATTTCATCCATCGGAGAATCGTAGTCGTAGCTCGTCGGTTGCGGTTGGAAATGGCCGCCGTAGTTCGCGCCGCTCATGAAGCCGAAGGAGGTGCCGCCGTAAATCATGTAGTAGCAAAATGAGACCTCGTGCGTGAGCTTCCACTCGGTTTCGCGCACCAGGCCGCCGGCCTCGACATGCGCGTGCGGCTCGCCCCAGTGATCGAGCCAGCCCGGATAGAATTCCGGGACGAACCAGGGACCGGTTGGACGATAGGCGCCGAGTTGTTTCATGATGTCCGGCCCATCGCCGCCGTTGAGTCCCGGCAGAACGTCGGAAAGATGACCGTTGGCCATCATGTCCCCGCCGCCGTCGGCGGTGAAAGACGGCACGTCAAAACCGGCGGCGCGATCCATGTCGCGGATTTTGCCCATGTAAACGTGGTCGCCGCCGTAGCTGCCGTATTCATTTTCCACCTGGACCAGAATGATCGGTCCCCATGGGTGATCTGCAGCGGCGCCAATTGCTCACCCAGCTTTTTGAGGTACGTTTCCGCCGCCGCGAGGAAACGCGGGTCCTGGCTGCGCACTTTCAAATCATGCTCTTTGAGCAACCACCACGGATAGCCGCCAAATTCCCATTCCGCGCAACAATATGGACCGGGCCGCAAAATCACCCACAAACCTTCCTTCTGCGCAAGCCGCACGAATTGCGCGATGTCCGCGTCGCCGGTGAAATGGAATTGACCTTCGCGCGGTTCGTGCTGGTTCCAGAAAACGTAGATGGAAACCGTGTTCAGTCCCATCGCGTGCATCATCTTCAGGCGATCGGCCCAGTATTGGTGCGGAATCCGGCCCGGATGCATTTCGCCAGCCTTGATTTGAAACGCTTTCCCGTCGAGCAGAAAATCCGAGTCGCCGATGGCGAAGGTGGATCGGGCGTGGACAGCCGGCAGGCCGCCCGCCAACATGAACCAACAAGCCGCGCTCAGACCAAGCAGCCGGACATCGGCCTTTAACTTTCTCATGATTCCTTTTTACTTTTTTTACCTAATTCAAACAAATGATGCCTCATCGCCGGATGATGCGTAACATTATCGTTGGTCTCCGTCAGCATGGGTTCGCCAGTTGCAGGGCTTGTCATGGAGTTTGGCCCTGTATTGGCAGTCCTCCGGCGCCGGCAGTGCCGGCTGCTGATCGCGCATCGAAGACGAGCACCTCGAAGGGCTCGAGCGTGACGCTTTGCGTATGGCCGGCCATCAACGAGAGCGTTTGCACGCGTTGATCAGGGTAGGGCGATTGGAGTGGATAGGCTTGCGCCGCGCCAGCGGGCAGATCGAACACCGTGCCCGCATCGAGCGCGATAGTCTGTGGCTGGTCATCGGGATTGCGAATCATGAACGTGCCTTTGCGCGGATTCCACGAGGCGTAGCCGTAAATTTGCAACTGGAGCGGATCACCCCCGACCCAGTGCGAATCCACCAGGACATCGGCGTTTGTTTGCGCCCACTTGGCGGCCTGGGCCACCTCGTCCCAGGCCCCCGGCGTCATCATCGAAGGCGTCAAATAAAGTTCCTGGAGCGAAGTGCCATTGGCAAAATAGGAGCGCGCTTCGTTCTTCAGATGCGGCCCGGTCTTGCCGAGCCGTTCACCTTGAAAGCAGCGCCCGTTGACAATGCCGTGGTGCATGACCGAGTTGAGCGGATAAAGCGGGGATCTCTCGACAAAATATTTTCGACAATTTCCATCGCGGAACGTCAGCCATTTTTCACGGTCGTCGCCCTTGCCGGCCCAGCCGACGTCAGCGCTGCCCATCCGCCAAGTCGAGTCCACGTGGTTCAGCCAGAATGGGGAAGGCCAGGTGCCAACGGTCACGTTGATGAAGACGGCCGGATTCTGCCGGCGCAAGTTTCGCGCGACATCCAGCAACGCCATGAAATGAGGGCTAACGCCGTCCCCGGCCCTGTCCCATTTGAAGGCGTTTACGCCGTCCTCACGCATTAGCTGGAGGCAGCGATCCTCAAACCATTTTTTGTAGCCAGGGTAGGCGAGGTCGAGTTGGGCGTCCGCTGGAATGAGGCCCATGGTGCGCGCGTCGGTCGTGCGTTCAGCCGCGCCGCCGTAGCCGCCCAGAGGCGAGATCCAGATGGCCAGGTGCGCGTCCAATTTCTCCATCCGACCTTTCAGCGCCGCAAAACCGCCCGGAAACTTGTTCGTACTCTCGGCCCAAAGTCCCAGGCCGGGATCGTCCCAGCCATCATCCACCAGAAACCCCCGCACCGGCACCCCTCGTTTTTTCACCAGTTCCTCATTGAAGCGCCTGACCACATCGAGCATCTTCTCGGCATCAACCGAGAATCCCAGGTCATACCAACAGTTGTAATGGAGGAAGGGGTTGGAGGGGCGGGCGCGTTCGCGTTCCAGGTAATAGAGAAAGGCCCGGCGAAGCTGGCCCTCGGGCGCGATGCCCGCGACGGCGCCGAACGCGTAGCTTTGCACTGGCGAAAGCTCGAGCTTGCACGCCAAACCCATGCGAGCGCCCGCGTTGTCGAGCGTATTGCGCGCGCCGGGCATTTCGACGCCAAAGAACATTCCGCTGCCAGCCACCGGACATCCAGGCACGGAGCCAATCGTCTTCGCGTCCGCAATGCGCACCTCGCCCAGTTCGACCGCGAAGAGGGGAATCGTTTTGTCCAGAGACGAAAACTCCACCGTTTGACGAAAGTAACTGGAACCATCCCGCAGCTCGGCTCGCCAATGTGCGCGCATGCCCCGCGCGGATACCAGTTCAGCCTCAATCGCCGTGCCGCCGATCCGCTCGGCCACGCGCACGCCATCGGAGCCTCGCTTCAAATGCACCAGCTTCGGAGCACCGTCGAGATGGAACGCGGACGCAGGCAAATCCATCGCTGGGTATTCAGCGAGATTTTCGGCCATGATTTTTTCACCTTCCGCCGTGGTGACGTTGAACACCGGATTGCGATCGCGCACGCCGATAAGCAGAAATTTTTCCCCGTCTTCCCAAATCACGGCCAGCGCCGGTCCCCATGACATCCCCTGATCGGTGCCTTTGTCTATACGACACGAAATAAATGTTGCGCCAGAAGGGAAAGGGTATTCTTTCGTTGCCGCCAGATTCGCCTTCGTATCAATCTCAAATTCAGTTGATGCCGGCCTTGTCTTCGCCAAATTGAAGTCGGAGATGACACACGTGCCAGGCGCGCCAGGATCACCGGAGTAATCATTCGGCTGCGCTTGCAGGTCCATCTTGCCAAGGCGCACCAGCCTCGGCTGGCCGGCAAACTCCGCGCGGGGAAAAGCGGCCAGTTCAGTCCACGCGGCGCCGTCGCGAGAGGCGAGCGCCACGATGCGCTCCGTCTCCAATCGCACGGCGACCTCCACGCCCTTCTGATTCTTTGGCGGTGTCAGCGCCAGGCGGAATAATTCCGCGCCCGCCTGATCGAACTGTTTTCCGCTGAGTTTGTTGACCAGGCGGATCGGGCTCAGTTTCCCGTCGGCAGACTGCCATGATCCGGAGAGGACCGCGTTCTCGAGCGTAAAAACCCCGCCAGCCTGCGAGGATTGTGCCTTTCCCGGCAAAGGCCCAGGAAACTCAACGTCGGCAAAGCCCGGCAGAGCGATGGCCAGCATCGCGGCGACGAGGCCGAAGCGAGGCCGTGGCAACAAGCAATCGCCCGTAAATTTTCTGACAGCGTCGGCCGTGCGGAGGCCGGCCATCTGCGTTGGAAGATGTTCTCGAAAGGAATCCATCACGCACTACATTCCAGAAATCTGCGACGAACTAAAATCTGTCGGCGGACGACCGGTGGCCGGACGAGTGAAGAGCGCGCCGTATTTCGTGAAGCCGGGAATGAAGCCGCCCTGGGAAAGGAAAAACTGTCCGTCCTCCACGCCCATGAAACGATCCAGGCGGTCCGCTTTGCCGGTTGGGTCGTGGCTGAAAGTCGCGGTAGTCTGTTCATTCCACTGGCCGTCGGATGTATGAAACCATTGGTTGCCGTAAAGCGCCTTGCGGCGGAGATGGCCGTTGCTGCCGCCGAAATTTTCGCTGAAGCTGTAAAGGCCGTGCAAATACCCGCCGTCCTTGGGCGCATTCCAACTGGAAATCAACATCCACTTTTTTTGTTCCGGCTCGAACCAGTAACCGGCATAAACGGTGTGGGTCGCATCGGTCGGTTTGGCCGTGACGATAAATCGCTGCTTCTCTCCAGTCTTCCAGTTCGTGACCAGATGGCTGTGGCCGCCGGTGCCTTCGTTGCCAAAGTCGCCGGCGAAAACACCGTTGCCCTTGGCCACCAGCGTCACGCGATCCTGTGCGCCGACTTTCTTCCGATCCGCACTTTCCTTGCCGCTATCCCAAACACTGAAAATAATCCGGCGTTCGGTGGGACTGTTGACTTGCATGCCCAAATAGCCGCGATGCCAGCCGCAGGCCTCGAAGTAAGTCCAAAGCGGAGCTTCCATCCCGGTCACCTCGCAATAGAATGCATTTACGTTGGTGGCGCCGCCCACGGGATAAACCAGATGCACCGAGGCGGCGTTGCGGCGCTCCTGGAGATTGAAATGCGCGCCCACGGCGACGGGACCGTCCAGCACCAGCGTCTCCAGATTGCCGGTGGCCTGGCCCGGCGCGTTCAGCGATTCGAGGGTGAACCGCTGATAACCCGCCGTCGGGACATCGAACGATCCAAAATCGACCTTTACCAAATCGTCGCCCATGCCCTTGGCGATGGCCTCCCGGAATGTTCCCGCAACCCCAAGACGAAACTTACTTTCCGTGCCGGCTGGCAGCCGCAACTCCAGCGAGCAATCCAGCTTGCCGGGGGTCTTGATGTCGCCGAACCAAAGCACCTTGAGCGCAGGATCCGTCCAGTCAGAGATGCCCGAGCGAGGCGAGACGCTCGCGCCGTCGGGATCGGGGTCAAGATAGGCGGTGAAGGCGGGCACGCGCAGTTGCGCCTGCGCTTGACACATGGCTAACAGAAACAATCCAAGTATGATTTTGGGCTTCATGATAAAACTGTGTCACTCATTTTTTCGGGATGAAACCGCCTCATGAAGCATCCGGCAAAGCCTCGATGACCAGCACTTCAAACGGCTGAAGTTTGAAGGTGGTCTCTGCACCGGCGCGGAGATGGGTTGCTTCTACTTTCTGATCTGGGAACGGATTGACGATGGTGTAACGCTGCGCCGCGCCTTCCGGCAACTCGAAAGCCTTGCCTGGGTCGATATTGATTTCCGCGGCCTGGGCCGATGGATTGCGCAAAGTCAAAATGCCCTTCTGGGGCGACCAGGACGCCCAGCCATAGACCTGCCCGGCCACCGGCGCGCCTCCGACCCAATGCGTGTCCACGAGCGTGCCGGCATTGGCGCGCGACCACTTGGCGGCTTCGGCCAGTTCATCCCAGTTTTCCGGCGTCATCAGGATGGGCGTAATATACATTTCCTGCAACTGCGTGCCGTTGCCGAAAAACGCGCGGATTTCCGATTTGAGGATGTTGTTGGTGTCATAATTCAACCCGTGGGCCTTTTTGGCGTAAATGATGCCGTGCAGCATCAACGAATTGAGCGGGTACAACTCGCTCCGGCCCACCACCTCCTCATGCACGTCATTGTCCTTGTAGCTAATCCAGCGCTCGCGTTCGGGCGCTGTGCCTTTGACAAAATCATGATCATCTCCGCCGCGCCAGATCGAATCCGCGTGCAGCAGCCAGAACGGCGACGGCCAGGTGCCCGTGGTCTGGTTGATGTAAAGGTCCGGCTTGAGCGAGCGCAGTTCGGCGATCAACTTGAGCATGGCCTCAAAATCGCGCCGCCCGGCGCCTGTGATGTCATTGCCTTCGACGCCAATGCCGTCGAACTTGAACTGGTTGATTGCATATTTTTGCACGACCTCCACGCACAGATCGCGAAAGCGCTGGTAATACTTCGGCCCGGCCATGGAAAAATTGCCGTCGCGGGTCTCAAATCCCTGCTCCTTGCCGTATTTGATGCGGTCTTTATGCGGCTGGCCGTAGCCGCCCCAGGGCGAAAGCCAGATGCCCGGCGCCGCGCCATATTGCGCCGCCGCCTGCTCCAGCGGCGCGAAGCCGTTTGGAAAACCGGAGTGAAAATGCCACAGCGTCTTATTGTCGTCCCAGCCGTCGTCGAACATAAACGAATCAAGCTTCACGCCGCGCTTGACCGAGAGTTCCTCGCCGAAAGCGTGGATGACATTCAACGCCGCCGCTTCGTCGTACTTGCTGAAATAACCGATGTCATACCACGAATTGTAATGAAGAAACGGGCGATAGGGATGCGCGCGTTCGCGTTCGAGATAGGCCAGAAAATCGCGGCGCAATTGTCCGGGCCGCGCGAAGCCGGCCACCAGCGAGCAGGTCAACTCTTCCCCGGGCTCCATGACCGCGCCGCGCGGCAGGATGCAGCGCACATAGCCCTTTTCCGCGCTGTTGATCGAAAGCGGATGCTCCACGCCATAGAACGTCGTCTTGTTCGCAACCGGGCAGCCATCCACTGTGCCGGTCGGATGCGCCGTGTCACTCGACATCTCCAACATAATCACGGACTTCAAGGGCAACGCGTTTTTTTCCGCTTGGACAACCACCTGCTCCCGCAGGTAACGCGAACCGTCGCGCAAAATCAGATGCCACGTCCCTTTCACATTGCCGTCCGCGCTGATCAGGTCCGCGATCAGTTCCCGGCCCGGCAGCCGTTCCGCAAAACGCGATGCGCTTGGATTGACGGGCAAGGGCGCGATGTGCGGCTGGCCGCTGAGTTTGAATTCGCTGGAAGGCAGAACCGTGCCGCCAGTTAGCACCAGGCTGAATAAATCTGTGCCCAGCGACACTGTCTGGCCGGTTTTTTTGTCCCGCAACGAACCGGGCAGCAAGCGTCCGCCCTTCGTCTGGCAGGAGACGGTCACCTGGTCATTGTCCAAAGTGAATTCAGCAGCGTGCAGGCGCGGCGCGGGCGAGTATGCCAGAACCGCCGCCCCCAACAGCGCCGCGATTTGGCCGGGATTTTTCCATTTTCTTTTTTCCATTCTCATTTGCATTCGTTTCAAATGGTCTCCACCAGTTTGTCCATGGCTGCTTCTTGTTGTTCGATGGACTCGACCAGCTTGAATTGCGTGCGGCAGCGGTCCAGATTGTGCCCCTCGCGATGCACTTTGAAATAGGTATCGCCCGCCAGAAAGTCGGTCAAGAACCGGAGGCCGATTTCCAAGGTGATGAGCGCGCCGGATAAAGGCAGAAGCTTTTTTTCCGCGGGCGTCAAAAATTCCGCCGCCGCCAGATAGCCTCGCGCCAGCGCCTCGAACATTGGAAACTGCATTCTCACTTTTGTCAAATCGCGTTCGTCCTCCTGCGCCGGGCTGGTCGTCGTGCGCACCATGTCGCCAAAATCGTAGAGCGCCAGGCCGGGCATCACCGTGTCCAGGTCAATCACACAAATGCCCTCACCCGTCGCGTCATCGAGCATCACGTTGTTGAGCTTCGTGTCGTTGTGCGTGACGCGCTCCGGCAGGTTGGCGTCGAGCAGGATGCGGGTGGCGGCCTGGTGCCGCAAGGCGAATTCAATTTCCGGTTTCGCCTGTTGCGCGCGGTTGGCCACATCAGCTTGCAGCGCTCTTTCCAGCGCCGCGAACCGTTTGGGGGTGTGATGAAAATCGGGAATCGTGTCGTGCAGCCGCGGGGCGGCCAGATCGGCCAGCAGCTTCTGGAATTGTCCGAACGCCTTCGCGGCCTCGAAGGCCTGCCGCAGGGTCTCGACGGCGTCAAAGGTCCGCGCTTTTTCGATGAACATATAAACGCGCCAGTAATTGCCCTGCGCGTCTTGATGATACGCGTGGCCGTCGTGCGCCGGAATCAACGTGAGCACGCGGCGGCTCGGATCGGATTGACCGGCGCATTTTTGGGCGAGATGCGCGGTCACGCGCTGGATGTTTTCCATGAGGGCCGCCGGATTCTTGAAAATGAGATGGTTGATGCGTTGAATAATATAGCGGACGCGCGTGCCGCCTTGATCGAAAACAACGCAATAGGTGTCATTGATATGACCGCTGCCGTAAGGAGCCGCGGTGAGGAACTCGCCGCGCAGCGGGAACTGCCGCGCCACAGCGAGGAGATCATGTTTCAGATTCACGTCCATGCTACGATGTCTGGGTCTGTTCCAGAACGAGTTTGAGTGAGGGCGGGCGGGCGCGGACAATTGTTTGCGGGGCGGCGGGCGTTAGGCGGATCGCGCTTAAAAGGCTTCCTCTTTCGAGGTTGGCGTCGGCATGTAAAACCAGTCGATGAAACCGCTCTGGCCGTTGGTCATGATTCTCCAAGAAGTCAGGGCGACGTGTCCGTCAGCCCAGCAGTAGTTGGCGCCCTTGTCGTGGCGGGTATAACCATACGGGCCGCCGGTGCTGCCGTCGGGCTTTTCGCTCGGCGGATAGAGATAACCGTAGTTCCAGGCCTGCAGACCCGGCGCCGGATCCAGGGCGTCGGCATTCATGCAGCAGGTGACTGGCTTGGTCACGGCGCCGAGTTTGACATGAGGATCAGCGTAAATGTCGTAACACAGATAAGCGTAGTTGTGTCCGTAGCCGCCATAAGCCTGGTAAGCGGGCATCGTCTCCATGACGGAGTCTTGCAAGTTGGCCGAGGGGCAGGCGATGACGGTGTTCACGGCGGACATGGCAGTGGTCTGGTTAAAGGTATCCCAGTTCGTGTTTTTGTTATTGATGTAAGGCGAGATTTCCACGAACCAGCCTATGGGGGCTTCATCCCCACCACCGTAAGGCATGGCCGAGCCAGGCAGGTAATCCGAGTTGTCCTGCGAGTACATAATGTAGCACACGGCAATCTGCTTCTGATTGCTTTGGCACTTGGCGGTTTGGCTCTGGGCTTTGGCCCTGGCCAATGCCGGCAAGAGCAAGGCCGCCAGGATGGCGATGATAGCTATGACCACCAGCAATTCGATGAGCGTAAAAGCCATGGCGCGGGCCAGAGCGGGTTTCCGATTTTTCGTCCAAAGGAATGTTTTCATAAACAAGTTTGAGCCGGTGCCTTCACGTGAAGATACATCGAACCACAAGATACACCAAACTCCCTAAAACGCACGGCAAATTATCACATGCTTGGAGACAATGTCAATGGAAAACATCTTGTTCATTCGTCCTTTTGCATTGACAAAATCGCCTGGCAGGTGACCATTGCCGATGAGATTTAGCTTCCATGTGTGTGAACACGGAACCATGAAAGCCCGCGCCTTCACGCTGATTGAACTGCTGGTGGTCATAGCTATCATTGCGATTCTGGCGGCGCTGTTGCTGCCCGCGCTGGCAAAAGCCAAAAACAGCGCCAAGACCGCGCAGTGCCAAAGCAACCAGAGGCAATTGCTCATCGCGACGATGTCTTATTCGGTGGATAGCGGGGGGGTGTTCGCATGGACGTTCACCTTGGACGCAAACCAGGCCAGCAACGCGAACTGGCAAGTCTATCTGCAACCCGAGGGAGTCAATCAAAGTTTGCTGCTCTGTCCCGTGCGGCCGGCCAAGAACGGGAATTATTTCCACGAGGCTGGGTATTGGAGTTTTGCCCCCGACGGGGAGGCAATCTACAACGTTGACAGCCATGGCAATCACACCACCAACGCCCTTTACGGCGACTACGCGGCGAACTTCGCGCTCGGAGGCTGCTGGTGGCCCGGCACCTGGCAGGTCCCGGGCTTGAAGCTGGCTTCGGTCCGCGCGCCCTCGATGGTGGTTTATTTGACCGACAGCGGCATGGCGGCAAACGACACTACCAACCCAACGCTCTGTATTGTCCCCACTTGCATGATCAAATATGGCGCCTGGGTTTTGGACGACGTCGCCAATGACCCGGATTCTCCCGACTCCGGTTCAACGACCTCCACGACTGATCCGAATTGGTGCGGACCGTTCCCGCGTCACGGGGAGTTCCAGAGCAACAACGGCTTTGTGGATGGGCACGTGGCATTGATGCGGCCTTCGCAGTGGTACTACGGCAACACGCCGTGGCTGAAACCGATGCCCGGCTATTGATTAAAAGAAAAAGATGTGGTGACTTATGGATCAAGCCATGAAAACGATTCAAACCAGAAAAGGCGGCGGAAGCAAAAAGGAGGGCGCCTTCACCCTCATTGAACTTTTGGTCGTCATCGCCATCATCGCGATCCTGGCCGCCTTGCTGTTGCCCGCCCTGGCGCGTGCCAAGAAGCAGGCCATCCGCACCCAGTGCGTCAGCAACCAACACCAGATCGGATTGGCCTTCCACATGTACGGAGATGACTCCAGCGGCTGCTTTCCCCTCACCGATGGCTGGGGCGCTACCGGCGGACAACTGTCGCCCGCACCGGATCTTACAGGTGACGCTTCCGATTACGGCGGCCAGGTTCCCCAAACCAACCGGCCGCTCAATGTTTACGCCGCTAACGTCAATACTTTTCATTGCCCGGCCGACACGGGCGATCCGCTCAATCCAATCGCCAAATCCTGCTGGGAAGGATGGGGGACCAGCTATCTGCCGGAGTGGAACGGGAATTTTGACCGTGTCCAGTACATCACCGGCGCCGCCGGCCATTACGGCTTTTCTTCGCCGGCCCAGGAGCCTATCAAGTGGTCCCTGATCACCGTCAAACCGGCGTCCAAGATCATCCAAGGCGATTGGAATTGGCAGTACAACCGCGTCACCACGGGCCTGACGGCGGTTTGGCACAATAACTCCGGCGACCGCCGCGAGGCCATGCTCTGGGGCGACAGTCACGTCGAGTTCTTCCAATTTCCGCCGGACGCCCTCGATTCCGACGGCGCGAATCCCAACCCCAGCTATATATTCTGGTGAGATCTTTCTTTAGGCCTTGTAACCGAAGGCCCTGCCATAAGGCGCCAGCCGCGCCTGAAAAGGGTGGAGCGCTTCGGCATAAAGCTCCCAACGGCCGACCGCGCGAGCATACACCGGTTGCGTCACGTCATGATAAGTTGGGGCATAGAGAACTTTTTGGCGTGCGGTTTCGTGAAAGCGCGCCTGGTTGGGATGCCAGGGCAGGCCTAGGAATTCCGTGGCCTTGCGCCCTTCTTTCTCCATGTTCAGGACGACGTCCTCATAGCACGTTTCAATCCAGTCGAAGCCGCCCAACTCCCGCATCCGCAGCCAGGTGTCCATGAGGTCGGCGTAATGTTTGACAGTGCGTTCCAGGCTGAGAAAGTTCACGTTGGTGGCATTAAGCATGATGTTCAGGAAGAAACAACTGACGACGACATCGCGCGGATCGCGCAGGGCGATGATCACCTTCAATTCGGGGAAAACGCGCAGCTCTTTGTTTTCCGGCGGAACGCGCTTGGCGACCACGCTTCGGCGGCGCGAAAGACCCGGCTGAAAATGCGTAGGCTGGGGAAGCCGCAACTTCCAGCGATGAAGGCCAGGGAGAATTCGGTATTTGACAGCAATCGCCTGGCCTCTTGCAATTGACGCCGGAGAATGGCTTCACCGGGCGTTCGCCCCGTGACGGCCTTGTAGTTCCGGTTGAAGTCCCGCTCTGAGGCATATCCCATTTCTTTGGCCACGTGATCCGCCCGGATTCCATGACAGGCGTTTTGGTTGATATAAGCCACCGCCACCGCGATGGAACTTGGAATGGCAATGATGGCGCGGTTATTCACAGTGATGTGTTCATTCTTAGAAACTAGCGCAATACCGGCCTTGATAGCTATGGTTCAATGTTGAAATCATTATGCACTTTGGGTAAGCTGCTGGTTGGATGATGTCACTGATGTAAAAATGGCAGCGAAGATCAAGGTCGCCGTTGTCTCGTCTTTTTGGACCGGTTATGTTTATAGCTTAACGCGCGGCGCCACCTCTTACATTGATGCCAATATGCAGGGGGTTATTCGCGACTTTCGACTGCCCCGAAAACCCGGCCGTTCCTCCGTGGCGCGACATGCCATCGCTCAACTGCGCCACTGGGACCCGGACGGCTTGCTCTGTTTTACGGAGACGGAGATGCTGCACGAGCTGAAGCGGTTGCTGCCCCGACCCCGGCCGATGGTGGCCATGTGCGCTGTGGAACGGCTGCCCAGCGTGGCGTTGGTTACCGGCAGCTTTGCTCATCAAATGGAGGTGGCGGTGCGCCATTTGCGACAACAGGGGCTCCGTTCGCTGGCTTTTCTGGTCTTGGAAAATCCAGAATCAAGTTCAACGCGGATGGACGCCTTCCATCGCATCGCCAAGCCTGCCGAGCCTGGTCTGGCAACGCTGGTGGAAGAGGTGGAACACTCCTTTTTGGAAGATCCCGATATGCCGGTCAAGCCCGTGCCGCGGCGCCTGACGGCGTGGCTCCGACGACTGCCCAAACCAGTCGGCGTTATTTGTGTGCAAACGGGCGGGGGCGGCTATCTTATTCGGGTCTGCCATGCCCTTGGCTTGCGGGTGCCGGAAGACGTGGCGGTTCTGGGCACGGACGACACAGACCTTTCCCTCTCCAGCACGCCGACCTTGACCAGCGTGGTGCCCGCCGGAGAAACCATCGGATTTGAAGCCATGCGCGTGCTGCAGCGGATGATGCTGGGCCAACCCGCGCCCAGAGAATCGGTGCGGGTCAAGGCGATGGGTTTGCACGTGCGGCAATCCACCGGGCTGAAGCGGGCCGAGATCTGCGACATCGCCGCCGCCATGGAATATATCAATCAACACGCCTGTCAAGGCATCAGCGTCGCGAAACTCATTGAGGAAACGCAACATGTGTCAAGATGGACGTTCCAGAAACATTTCCAAGCCGCCACCGGCCACACGGCGGGCGATGTCATCCGGCAGCGCCAGTTTCAAGAGGCGCGGCGCTTGCTCAGGACGACCGAACTTTCCATCACCCTCATTGCCGAGCATGCCGGGTTCAGTGCCAGCAACGAGTTCGCCCGGGCCTTTCGCGCTGCCGAGCGAAAGTCCCCCTCGGCCTACCGCAAGGATTCTCGGGTTGGGGATGACCGCTGACGGCGCCCGGGCCGCACCAAACCTGGTTCCTCTGGGAGCGGCCGCCGCCAGTCAGTTCCAAACATGGGTGGTCACCCATGCGGCTGATTTAGAACTTCAGACGGTAAAACATAGTCTCGGCGGAAGGAATATTGGTCCAAGGCGAGGTGGTTGTCCCAGGGAAATTGGTGTAAGTGCCCGTCAGTGTAGGCGAGGCCTGCACCGTGGCAGCCCCGCCCGTCCAGGTCAGAACCACGTTTGTTCCGGCCGGCGCGATGGTCAGCAAGGGCAGGTTATGGGCGTGCGAGCTGATCTCTTGGGCGGTCAGCACACGGTTGTAAAGCACCGCGTCAGAAGCATTGCCGCCCCAAAAGAAGGCGGCATCCGCCCGTGCGCCAACACAGAACCCGCCGCTGACTCCCGGTACATAGTTCGGAGTGGTGGTCGGAACTTGCGACCCTTCCAGGGTGCCATTGACGTAGAGGCGGGCGGTGGTGCCGTCCCAAGTAGCAGCCAAATGCGTCCATGAACCAAGGACCGGAACCGTGACGCCCGCGACGTCGGCCGCCGTGGCGGTGCCGTTGCCGTAGTAGGTGCGGAGGTTCCAATAGCCGGGAAACTGGTAAATAAGCCATCCGGAGCGCCCACTAGTGGCAAACTGACCGCAGCAAAGCGCACAAAACTCAGAAGAAGGAGCAGCGTCTGGATTGACCCAAGCCTCAGCGCTGAAGACGGCGGGGTTCAAGGCTGCATAGTAGGGCGTGAGGGCATAGCCCGTTGTGCCATCGAAAAGCACCGATTCCGTTCCGGTGACCGGATTGCTGGCTTGGTCGAGGGTGAAGCCACCCGTGTAAGTGGCGTCGTAACCGCTCCAATAATCGAATGCCGTGGTGCCGGAGACTTCATTTAAGGGCCAGAAGGACACAGGTCCTGAAGCCGCAATGAGCGCGTCATAACCCGAAGTCGGCACCACCTCAAGGTAATTGCTTTTGCTGTGGGCTACACCGTAGGCATTGGTCACGGTAACAGAGTAGTACCCTTTATCCGCGACGGTGACAGAACTCAGAGTCAAGGTTGGGCCGTTCGTTCCGACCGGAGTTGTTCCGTTCTGAAGCCACTGGTAGGTAAGCGGCAGGTCGCCGTCCGGGGTAATGGAAAAAGTGGAGTTGCCACCGACATAAAGGTAATTTGTGATTCCTGAGAGATCGGTGATAAAGCCCGGCCCACCACCTGGAACGACCGTGATAGTGCCATTGACTGCTAAATTGTTCGACCAGCCCAACCCATTAGCCAAGGTGGGCAACATAACGATGGCGAATCCACCGCCGAAGCCGCCGGAAGAGCTAAACAGCGTGAAGGTGTCGCCCAGCACCAAGGCGGCGCCGACATTGGTCACCGTCAGGTTGCCGCTCAACATCATTTGATCGCCGTCGTCTTCAGTCAGCACAGTGCTGTTAGGGGTGCCCCCTTTGTTGATGGACATACTTAAAATGCCCACCAAGCCTGGGTCGCTCGTCAGGGGGTCCAAAACATTGAGCACCGTTTGGCTGGTGCCGTTGAAATTCAGCGTGGCCCCCGCGGAGATTTCCAAACTTGCGTTCGAGCCGATGCATCCATCGATGCCGCAGATGACGGAGCCGTCCACGATAACCAGGGCGCAATTGGTATCCGTTGCAACCGCGTTCAGACGCAACGATCCAGTGCCACGCTTATAGAGACCATAGGCGCCATTCTTGTCGTCAACACCTAAAGGGCCGTTGATGATGAGGTCACCGGTGGCCGTATTAGTGCCGGCATCGACCAGCGCAGCCATGCCGTAACCATCGTTGACGATCAGGATATTGGAATCAATGATGGAGCCTGATGCGGCGGAACTACACGAAAGGCCAGTGCTATTGATGTCGAAAATGCCCAAGGCCGCCAGACCTGAACCATATTCGCGGATGGTGGTGGGAGCGCCCAGGAGGGATACCGTACCAGAGACGTTATAGGTGGTTCCACTCGCAAGATAAAGGCCGGTCGTCGCGGACGTGCCGTCACCATAGATTTGCATGCCTGTATTGGCGTAGCCGCCGCCCGTGCTGTAGCCGATGTGGAGGGTGGCGCCGTTGGTGACCACGTAGGGTGAATCGGCGCTCTTGACCAACACTTCCAGCGTGCCGGCGCTGACGATGGTTTGACCGCAAGTCAGATCCCCTGAAGAGACCAAGCTGCCAGTCCCCGCCGTGAGAAACGTGTTGGTTCCGGTCGAGAGCGGGACGCCAATGGTAGCGTAGGCGTTGGCCGTAATCTCAGCGGCTCCCTGCAATGTAAGGGCCTCGCCTGAAGTGTTAGTGATGGTGTAGTCGCCGCTGTTGAACGTAACCGCGTTGACCGTCACGCTGTCAGCAAGGGTTACCGTGTAAGGTCCAGTGCCGCCGGCACCGAAAACGGCCGTGTCGTTGGGATACAAGTTGGTGTCCAACGATCCAGTCCACCAATTGGTCCCGGCGATAGTCCACGTGCCAGAACCATCCTGCGGATGCACTCCGGACTTGTTCGTGTTCGCATCCCAAGTGTCGGCCTGGGGCGGATGCACCGTTACAACCATGACTGCGCCCGTGGCCGGGCTGGTGGGAAAACTATCGCTGGTGGCAATGATTTGATAATTGCCGGCATCGGTCAGCGCCACGGAATCGTTGGTGTAATTGACGAAAGTGGCTCCAGGTATGTTTGTCCCTTCGAACTGCCACTGATAGCTCAAGTTGCCTACGCCGATCACACTGGCAGTCAGGACGAAAGAACCGCCAGGTCCAACCACGGTCGCAGCGGGAGTAAGGTACGTGACCACCGGCACGTCGGTGAGGATGAAGCCGCAGAGAGGCGCGCGAACGCCGGTGCCAGGGGCTCCGCCTGAAATATCCATTGAATCGTTGGTAAATACACTGCTCTGCGCACTCAGGCCGGCGGTGCCATAATTATCAAAGGGCGGCCCAAAGAAATTAAGCGGAGACCAATAATACGCATAAGCAAGATTCTCGTTAGTGATCCCATCCGAAACGGTGGCGTTGGTAAAAGCCACTATATAATCTTCAGCCGCTATCGTTTGGACGACATAACCTTTTGGGAAAACGCTGTTCAGCCCCGAGACCGTCACGGACGCACCGGGAGACGGATCGTCAAGATAACCCCAGAGAACTTCCCCGTCTCCGGGAAGCGGGTTCGGGGTCGTATAATTCGTGCCATTATACATAATATCGGGATACAGTCCAGAACACCACACGTCCGCTGAACTCCAACCAACCGTCAAGGACCCCCCAGAGGCAGGGGAAACGGTCATGGATCCGCTGGGCTCAGAGCTGGGGTCCGTGAACCAATTGCTGGCGGGCAACCCAAAGGCCGTAGCCGTCACGAGCGCACCAGCGTAGGATCCATTGTAGCTTCCTTGAAAGTTAATGCCGATACTGGTGCCAGCCTGGCTGGTTCCGAGCATCAGGGCGGCGGCGGGCACCGCGAGAAAAAGTTGCTTCAGAGTTTTGCTGCCGATGTAATTTCGTTTCATAAGATTCTCAACGGACGATTCGCTTTGGACGGTTCCAAGCCGACCAATTTATACCTTTCGATGACAAAATCTATGGGTTAGAGGCTAATTCACTATGCAGTTTGGTGATGAAAATATCGAAACAGACGGCCCAGCGCGGGAGCCGGCCGATGCAACGGGGCAAGCGAGGTCGAGGGTCGTGGCTGCGAGTAAATGTATTTTACCCCGCAGCCAGTGAGTTGACCACTTCCAACGTGCCTGCAATTTCGTCCGGGCTGTTGTACAAATGCACGGACTGCCGGACCAATGGCCCCGATTGCGCCCGGACACGGTATTTCTTCCGGTTCCACAATTCGTCCTGGAGTTGCAGCCCGGTCACACCGGCCACTCCGTAAGTGACAATCGCCCCGGCCAGCGCGGGGTGGATGGGTGAGGAAATGGTCACTCCCTTGATCTTTTGCAATCCATCGCGCAAACGGCCGGCCAGGCCGAGCGTGCGCCGCTCAATTTTTTCCGGGCCGATCCGCGCATAAAAATCAAGCGCCGCGTTCAGGCCGTCCAGCAACGCCTCATTGGCGGTCCCGTATTGCATCAATCGGAACAGGCCGCTCTCCGGCTTATAATCATCCCAGTGAGCGCTGGCGAGGGTGGCCCAGATATCCTTTTCGCGGTCTTCGCGGACGTAGAGCAACCCGTTGCCGGGCGGGGCCAGGAGCCATTTGTGCGGACTGCAGGCATAGGCGTCACAACCGATCTTCTTGACATCAACACGCAATTGTCCGACCGCCTGCGCCCCGTCCACCAGAGTGAAAACAGCCCGCGCGCGGCCCACGTCGCAAATCTCGCGGACGGGCATGACAATGCCGTAACGGCTGGAGACGTGCGGGACGGCAATGGCCTTGGTGCGCGGGCCGATGGCGTCGGCGAAAATTTGGACGATGGTTTGCGGGTCGGGCGTGGGGACGGGAATGACGAGCTTTTTGACCACGATGCCCTGGCGTTTGGCCCGCAGGTCCCACGGCCCCATCGCTCCCGGATGTTCCTGGTCGGTGATCAGGACTTCATCACCGGGCTTGAGTTCCAGGCCATGGGCAATGAAGTTGATGCCCATGGTGGCATTTTGCACGAGCGCGATCTCCCCGGCGCTCGCGTTGAGGATGCCACCCGCCTTTTTGCGCAATTCTTCCTGGGCGCGATAGCCGGCGATATATTCCGGGTGTTCGGGGCGGTAATCGTACTGGGCAATCGTCTTCTCCATCTCGCGCATACTGTCAAATACTGCGTCCAACACCGGGCGCGGGCACGCTCCCAGCGTGCCGGTGTTGAAGTAAGCCTCGTCGAGGGGAATGCAAAACTGTTGTCGAACCCAGGCCCAATAAGCCGGATCATCCTCGCCCACCCAAGCCGGCGCGCCGCCGGCGCCCGGAGCGCCAGCCGGTTCGGAGGCAAGGCCCGCCTGAGTCAACGGCCACAGGCCCAGCATGGTCATGCCGCGGACAAAGCTGCGGCGAGGCATGGTCACCGGTTTTTTCGCATCTTGCGGCAGCGGGGAGGATTCGGCATTAGTCATGGGGGAAGCCTACCTGCGGGGTTGATTGGATTCAACTCTTTTTGGCGGGGCGCAAGGTGAAACAAGGGATAGTTGACTATTTAGTCGAATATGATAGTTTATCTGTGTGTGGCGTAAAGACCGCCTCGAAGAAGAAGCGAAGGAAAGAATTTATGGGCCGTGTGAGCAACGCCAAGGAGAGATTGATGGAAGCCGTGTTGGAACTGATTTGGACCGGTTCCTACGGCAATACCACCATTGACCAGATCTGTGAGAAGGCCGGCGTCAAGAAAGGCAGCTTTTATTATTTCTTCGATTCCAAAGCGGACCTGGCGGCGACGGCCTTCGAGAAGGATTGGCGGGTCAGGCGGGCGGAATTGGATACCATCTTCTCCGCCGTCGTGCCGCCGCTGGAGCGTTTGCAAAAGTATTGCCATTTCAGTTATGATTTCCAAAGCGAGATGAAGTCCAAATATGGCCGGGTGCTGGGATGCCCGCTGTTCACCTTGGGGTCGGAAGTCTGCACGCAGGAGGACCGGTTGCGGCGGAAAGTCCAGGAGATGTTGGCCGACAAATGCAAGTATCTGGAGTCGGCCATTCGCGACGCGCACGCCAGCGGGGTCATTGACGCGCCGGACGCGGAGGCCAAGGCGCGCATGATCCTGGCTTATTACGAGGGCTTGATGACCCAGGCGCGCATCCAAAACGACGTGACGGTGTTACGGGATACGGCGCGAGGTATTTTTGCCATGCTCGGGGTAAAGGGGAAGCAAGCCGCCGCCGCTACGGTTTAGGATGTTTTCGAGGATTTTCGATGAATTTCTTGAACAAAGTATTGGACTAAACAGTCAACTTTAGGAGAGTTATGTTGAGCACGACATTTAAACGAAATCAAAGTCAACGGACGCGGCAGTTCAAGGCGGGCACCGGGGCGCGCATGACACGCCGACCGCATGTCGCACTGGCGGCGCCGGCAGAGGCGGCACCCGCCGAAGTGGCCGGGAACACATCCGCCGCGCCGGAAGCGGCCCCGGTGCAGTCGGCGCGGGGTGACACTTTGCAATTGTACCTGAACGAGATCGGACAGGTGAAATTGCTCAAGCCAGAGGAGGAGATTCAACTGGCCAAGCGCATCAAGAAGGGCGACAAGCGGGCGCGGGAGTTGATGATCACAGCCAATCTGAGACTGGTGGTCAAGATCGCGCGCGATTACGAGGGCTTGGGCCTTCCGCTGCTGGACCTGATTAACGAAGGCAACATTGGTTTGATGAAAGGCGTCGAGCGGTTCGATCCGAAGAAGGGGGCCAAATTGTCCACTTACGCCGCCTGGTGGATCAAGCAGTCCATCATGGCCGCTTTGGCCAACCAATCCAAGATTATCCGTCTGCCGGCCCACGTGGTGGAGCGGTTGGCGAAAATGCGCCGGGCGGAGTTGGAGTTGCACGACACCTTTGACCGCGAGCCGACGGACCAAGAATTGGCGGACCATTTGGGACTCGACGCCCGCCGCATCCGGCAATATCGCCAGGCGGCCAAAGCGCCTGTTTCGTTGGACGCCCCTCTAGGTGAGGACGAACCGAATCGAATCTCCGACGTGGTGGCGGACCCGAACGCGGCCGCGCCGTTCGACCGCATCGTCCAGGAGAACGATGCCGGCTTGGTGCGCGACGCGATGGCGGGTTTGAGCGAACGTGAGACGGCGATCCTGGGCCTGCGGTTTGGATTGGACGGCACCAAGCCCAAGACATTGGAGGAAATCGGCGCGCAATTCAACCTCTCGCGCGAGCGCATCCGGCAAATTCAGGACGAGGCATTGGGGAAGATGCGGGCGCAGATCCAAGAGCGCGAGAATCCGTCGGTCGAAGCAGCCGCCCTGGCCGCGTAAAGAGCTTGCCATTGCGGGATGACGCTAACACGCCTTCTTGCGCGCGCAGGCGCCGAGGCGTTTGAGTTGGTCGCAACTGCCGGTGATTTGCAGCCGGTGCGTCTTGACCGAGAACCCCAGCTTGCGGCACATCTCTCCTTCCAGCCTTTTGATCTGGTCGCTGTCAAACTCCACAATGGTATTGCATTCCTGGCAGATAATATGGCTGTGGTTGGGGTGGTCGGCGTAGTTGGGGTCGTAGAATTTGTGGTCGCCGCCGAAATCCATCGTCCGCACCAGCCCGCTTTCCGTCAGCAAGGGCAAAGTGCGGTAAACCGTAGCGCGTGAGACCGATTTGTCGCGCCGCCGCGACCATTGAAGCAATTGCTCGGCGCTGAAATGTTCCTCGGTGTCGAAGGCGCTGTCGATGATGGCCCGGCGCTGCGCCGTCACGCGCAATTTTTTGCGCTGAAGAAAATCCATGAATTTCTTCTTGGCCATGCATCGTTCGACTGCCATCACCGCAATTTAACTCATGCGGCGCGCAGTGAAAAGTCCGAAGTGGCCTCATTCCCACTCGATGGTTGCCGGGGGCTTGCTGGAGATGTCAAAACAAACGCGGTTGACGCCTTTGACCTCGTTGGTGATGCGCCGCGAAAGCCTCTCCAATAAATCGTAGGGCAGTTTCACCCAATCGGCCGTCATGCCGTCCTGCGACTCGACGGCGCGGATGGCGACGGTGAAATCGTAGGTGCGTTCGTCGCCCATGACGCCAACGCTGCGCACGGGCAGCAAGACGGCGAAGCTCTGCCAAATTCTGTAATACCAACCGCTGGCTTTCATTTCTTCGACCACGATGGCATCGGCGGCGCGGAGAATCTCGCAACGTTTGGGTGTCACTTCGCCCAGGATGCGCACGGCCAGACCGGGACCGGGGAATGGCTGGCGCATGACGATTTCGTTGGGCAGGCCCAATTCCAATCCGAGCAGCCGCACCTCGTCTTTGAACAAACACCGCAACGGCTCGATCAACTTGAATTTCATGTTCTTGGGCAAACCGCCGACGTTATGATGGCTCTTGATCAGTGCCGCCGGATTGCCGGCGATGGGCACCGATTCGATCACATCGGGATAAAGCGTTCCCTGGGCCAGGAATTTGGCCGCGCCGGCGCGTTTGGTCGCCGCCTGGAAAACTTGGATGAAGGTTTTGCCGATGATTTTTCGTTTGCGTTCGGGATCGATGACGCCCTTGAGACGGCGGAGGAACAAAGCGGAGGCGTCCTCATATTGCAGCTTGATGCGGAAGTGACGGCCAAAGACCTCCCGCACCACCTGTGGTTCGCGCCCGCGCAACAAGCCATTGTTGACAAAGATGCACGTGAGTTGGTCGCCGATGGCTTTGTGGAGCAGGGCGGCGGCCACGCTGGAATCCACCCCGCCGCTCAGTCCGAGAATCACCCGTTCGCGCCCCACCTCTCTCTTGATTCCCTCCACAGACTGATCAATATAATGGCGCATGGTCCAATCCTTGCCGCACCCGCAGACGCCGTGAACGAAATTGGAAATGATTTCCCGGCCTTGCGGGGTGTGGACGACCTCGGGATGGAATTGCAGGCCGAAGAATTTCCGGTCGCGATCCTCGATGGCGGCGAATTCGGTGTTGTCGGACGTGGCGGCGGCCTTGAACCCGTCCGGGGGCGCGACCAACTTGTCGCCGTGCGAGTTCCAGACCTGCAAGGAATCGGGCAGATTAGCGAAGAGGGGGGAGGAGGCGTCGATGACCAGAAGGGTGCCTTTGCCGAATTCGCGCTTGGCGCCGCGCGCCACCTTGCCGCCCAGCAAATGGGCCATCAACTGCGCGCCGTAACAGATGCCCAGGATGGGAACGCCGAGGTCGAAGATGGCGCGGTCCGGGAGGGGCGCCTTTGGCGAATAGACGCTGGCAGGGCCGCCGGAGAGAATGAGACCCTTGGGTTTGAGCGCCGCGATTTCCTCCGCGGGTAAATCGAAACGCACGATGGTGGAGTACACCTTGCATTCGCGCACGCGTCTGGCGATGATCTGCGTATATTGCGCGCCGAAGTCCAGAATTAGAATTTGCTCCGTCATTGAAATAAATAGGCACCCTTGCGGTGAGGAGGCAAGGTTTTTTTAGCAGGTTCGTTTGAGCGGCAAAATCCCTCATAGGAAATTACCAAGTCTTGCCAGCCCCCCTTTTATTTCGTCCACCCCAGGGCCAATGTGGCAGGCGGTTTCCCTGTGCAATAATCTTGACGCTGGCTTGCGGCCTCTCGTAACGTAAGGGGGATTGATAGGCATTGTTCATGTTTGCGCAACTTAAAGGCCTGTTTTCCAACGATATCGGGATTGATTTGGGCACCGCCAATTGCTTGGTGTATGTCAGAGATCAGGGCATCGTGCTCCGCGAGCCTTCCGTCGTGGCCATCGAGGCCGGCACCACTAATGTGCTGGCCGTGGGCGAGGAAGCCAAACGCATGTTGGGGCGCACCCCGGGCAATATCGTCGCCATCCGGCCCATGAAAGACGGCGTCATTGCCGACTTCGAAATCACCGAGGCGATGTTGCGTCATTTCATCCAACGAGTGCATCACCGCAAATTGATTGCCCCCCGCGTCGTGGTCGCTGTTCCTTCCGGCATCACCGAAGTGGAAAAGCGGGCGGTCAAAGATTCCGCCACTCACGCCGGCGCGCGCGAAGTTTATCTGATCGAACAACCCATGGCCTCGGCCATCGGCGTCGGTCTTCCGGTCCATGAACCGGCGGGCAATATGATCGTCGATATTGGTGGAGGCACCTGTGAGATCGCGATCATTTCCCTGGCGGGCATCGTCTTCAGCCGCAGTTTGCGGGTGGGCGGGGACGAATTTGACGAGACGATCGTCGCGCACATGAAAAGAGCCTACAACCTTATGATTGGCGAACGCACCGCGGAGGAGATCAAGATCCGAATCGGATCGGCCTTCCCGCAGGAGCAAGAATTGACGATGGAGGTCAAAGGGCGCGACTTGAGCGCCGGTTTGCCCAAGACGTTGTCCATTCGTTCGGAAGAAATTCGCGAAGCCTTGAAAGAACCCCTCTCAAGCATTTTGGAAAGTATTCGCATCACCTTGGAACGTTGTCCGCCTGAACTTTCGGCCGATCTGGTTGAACGCGGCATCGTCATGGCGGGCGGCGGCGCTTTGTTGCGCGGCATCGACCGTCTGGTGGCCAAGGAAACGGGCTTGCCGGTGCATATCGCCGACGATCCTTTGAGCGCGGTCGCCGAAGGCACGGGGCGCGTCTTGCAAGAGCTGGCCTTTCTCAAACGAGTGGCTTCCTCGCGAAGTTGATTCCTGTTCGCCCGAACTATGAGCGGCCGCGTCGAAGGGCGCGGCAGGGCGAGATGCTGAAGAAGTCGCATTATATTATTTTGATTTTCGTGGTCCTGCTGGTGCTGGTGCTCTTGCAACTGCGCGGCGGGATCATGGGAAAGCTCAAGCTGGCCATCAGCGGCCTTTTCCTGCCGCTTTTTGGCCTCTCCAATTCCACGCATCAATGGCTCGGCGAGGCCAAAGAGACTCTGGTCCCCCGACGCGAGTTGCTCCGCCAGATCGATCAATTGCGCCTGGACAATCAGCAACTCCAACTTCGACTGGCGCAGGACACGCAACTTTGGAACGAAAACAGCCGCCTGCGGGGCGAGGTCGGATGGCAGCGGCAAACCCGCTGGCGCGTCATCCTGGCGCGCGTCATCGCCCGCGATCCCGCTAATTGGTGGCGCAGTCTGGAGATCGACCGCGGTCTGCGTGACGGCCTGGGCACCAATCTGGCGGTGCTGACTGCCGATGGGGGGTTGGTGGGTCGTCTGCAAAATGTGGGCCAGACGCGTTCGCAAGTCATTGTGTTGGGCGATCCAAACTTGCGCGTATCGGCCGTGGTGGATGGCCCGGCCAGCGGCGAGACGGGCATCATTGCGGCCAACGCCTCCGCGGCGCAGGAAGAAGGAATGGTTGATCTTGATCTGCTCTCCGGCGCCAGCAACGTACGGCCGGGACAAAGCGTGGTGACGTGGGGGGCGGGCGGCGTTTTTCCGCCGGGCATCCCCATTGGCAAGATCGTCGATACCCGGTCCAAGGAATACGGATTATCGACCGAAGCCCGCGTGAAGCTGGCGGCCAATTTGAGCGCCTTACAGGAGGTTTGGGTGATGTTGCCATGAGTTGGCGTCCCACCATCTTTGTTTTGGCTGCGGCCTTCGTGGCCGTCTTCCTGGAAGCGTCGTTGGGCTTTTTCCGTAACCTGCTCGGAGCGCAAATTGATGTGCTGCCGGCGCTGATGGTTTATGCCGCGCTGACTCTTGGCTTCACGACCATTGTGCTGCTGGCACTTTGCGGGGGGCTCTGGTTCGATTCCCTTTCGCTCAATCCGCTCGGCGCCAGCGTGCTGCCGCTGCTGTTGATCGGCTTGTTGATTTTCCAGAGCCGCGACCTGCTGATGCGCGAGCATCTTTTTGCGCAGGTTATTTTGGGCGTGGCGGCCGGGGCGGCGCAACCGCTGGCGACGCTCTTCATTTTGCTCAACGCGGGCGTGAGGCCGTTGCTGGGCTGGGTGTCGTTCTGGCCTTGGCTGGTGATGGCGGCGGGCAGCGGGGTCGTGACGCCGGTTTGCTTCAAATTGTTGGACCGCCTGCGCCGCGCCTTGGAGTATCAGCCAGTGACACAAAGCAGCTTCCGGCCAGACCGGGAGATCAAAAGGGGGCGCTCCTAGTATGTTTGTATTTACCATATTCGGACAAGACGGCCGGCGCATGCAGGTGCTGGCGGGGGCGGTAGCCTCGGGCATGCTCCTGCTGCTAGCCGGGTTGTGGTGGGTGCAAATAGTCTGCTCCAAACAATTCGAGACGGACCTTAAAAAACATTCTTTCCGGCACGTCCGCACGCCGGCCCTGCGCGGAAGAATCCTGGACTGCAACGGCAATGTGCTGGCGGATGACAAGCCGCACTACCATGCGATCCTTCACTTGGAAGAATTGCAGGTGCAATTTGCGAATGAGTTCACTCAACTGCGCAAAGAGTATAGCCGGGCGCACCCGGAAACCGTCAACTCCAAGGGCAAGGTCAACCTGCCCGCAAGCGTTCGGCGCGAACTGCAATTGGAAGCCTATTGCGCCGTCGTCAGCAACATCACCTATTGCGTCAGTACCTCTCTTGAAGAACCGCGCGCGCTCAACACTAAAGCCTTTCTGCAGCATTACAACGACCATCCTTACGTGCCGTTTCAAATCGTGCCCGAACTGACACCCAGGCAAGTGGCCATCCTGGCCGAGAAATGGTCCAGTTCCCCCGCCATCGAATTGGAGACCCAGCCGGTGCGGGATTACCCCAGCAACGTGCTGGCCGCCAATCTCCTGGGTTACGTGCGTCCGCACCGGGATGATTCCGCCGGCGCGAAGTATTCTTTCGACATGCCCGATTATCAGGGCACTAGCGGCGTGGAACTTATCTATGACGACAAGTTGCGCGGCCAGCCGGGAGACAACTCGGTTTTGATCAATAATCTAAGCTACCGCCAGCGGGAGGAAATTGAAACGCCCGACCTGCCGGGCAACGATATCTACTTGACGATCGACCTGCCGCTGCAACGGGCCGCCGAGAAAGCCCTGGCCCAGGCCCCCGAACAATCCAACGTCCGCGGCGCGGTGGTGGTGATGGATCCCCGCAATGGCGACATCCTGGCCCTGGTTTCGGCCCCGACTTTCGATCCCAACATATTCGTGCGCGGCCCCACGCAAGCAGAGATGGAGCGTTTGGACGATCCGGCATATACGCCGCAAATCAACCGCGCGATCTACGGCGCTTATCCGCCGGGTTCGACCTTCAAAATCATCACCGCCCTTGCCTGCCTGGAAACCGGGCTGGATCCCAACGCCATTTACAACAGCCCCGGCGAGTACAGAGCCACACCCTCGGCGAAGCCCATCGGAGACTTAGCCGGACCGGGCCCTTATGATCTCAAGCGGGCGTTTTACCGCTCCAGCAACACTTACTTTATCGAGATGGGCAAAACCAGGCCGCGCAAAATCCTTGAGGTGGCCAAGCGCTTTCATCTGGGCGAAAAAACCGGCCTTTCGCCCCGCCAGGAATCCGCAGGGAACGTGCCCGGACCGGAAAAAGCCGGCTCCTCGCTGGGCATGAGCATTCCCGACATCTGCATCGGCCAGGAAATCACCGCCACCCCTCTGCAAATGGCGGGCATGATTTCGGCCATCGCCAACGGCGGAACACTTTACGTGCCGAGGGTGGTCAGCCACGCCCGCTCGCCCGCGACGGGCGAAATCCAGGAACTGGTCCAGAAGGGCCGCGTGTGCGATCACGTGCAGATCAATCCCAGCGACCTGGACATCATCCGCTCCGCCATGCTGGCGGACACGGAGCAGCCGCCCGACAGCCTGGGACTGGGCGGCACCGCGTACGGCACGTTTCATAGCGGCGGCCAGCCGCTTTTGCGCAATTTCCCCGTGGCGGGCAAGACTGGAACCGCAGAAGTGAAATCGCCGCGCAGCCACTTCCAAAAAATCACCTGGTTTGACTCCTACGGACCGTACGAGGATCCGCGCTACGTCGTCGTGGTCATGGTCGAGGACGGCCGATCCGGCGGCAAGACGTGCGCGCCGGTCGCCGAAAGGATATACGAGGCCATTATCAGACGGGAAAAAGCCGGCTCGGCGCAGCCATCCACCATGGCCCACAACTGAGATGCACGACACCCCCATCAACGAACGCAGGCACGATTATGACTGGCCGCTTGCCGCCGCAGTCCTGGGCTTGATGATTATCGGCACGGCGTTCATTTTCAGCGCGACAGAGAGCCAGTCGCTTTATTTGCGTCAGGTGGTGTGGTACGTGCTGGGCGTGGGCGCGGCGGCGGCCGCCTGCTACTTCGAGTACGGAAGCCTGGCGCGCTGGTCGGCGGTATTTTATTGGGGCACGATGGCTCTATTGCTGGCGGTCTATGCCGTCGGCGCTTTTCATCATGGCGCCAAGCGGTGGATTGATCTGGGCGCCTTTAATTTGCAGCCGTCGGAATTTGCCAAGATAGCGTTCATCTTGTGGCTGGCTCATTACTTGAGCCGGCCGCGGGAAGAATTGCGGCGGGGCAAAGTGTTCCTGGGCGCGCTGGGCTACACATTGCTGCCGTTTATTCTGGTCTTGAAGGAGCCAGACATGGGTTCGGCCTTGGTTTTCCTGGCCATCAGCCTGGCCATGATGTTTGTGGCCGGCGTGCCTAACCGCCTGCTGGCCGGGTTGGTGGGAGGAGCGGGATTGTTGGTAGTCTTGGGCGTGGCGCTCATCCTCTTTGCGCCGGTGAAGCTCAAGATCTTGGAATCATATCAGAGCGGCCGCGTGCTGGAATACTTCGGACGGCGCAAAAGTTACAACGTCGAGCAGGCCCTCATTTCCATTGGTTCCGGGGGATTGACAGGGAAAGGCTGGCGGCAGGGCACGCAGCATTCGCTGGGGTTCCTGCCGTCAGGTGGAGCACACAATGATTTCATCTTCTCGGTCATCGCCGAGGAGGAAGGCTTTGTCGGCAGCGTCGTGGTCCTGACGCTTTACACGGTGCTCCTATTTAGCGGGATCAAAATCGCCAGCCAGGCGCGCGACCGCCTCGGCCAAATCATGGCGATAGGCGTGGTGACCCTTCTGTTCAGCCACGTCTTCATCAACATTGGCATGAATATTCGCTTAATGCCCGTGGCGGGCATCCCCTTGCCGCTCCTGAGTTACGGAGGGTCTTCGGTGATTTGCTCGCTGATCGCCATCGGCATTCTGCACAACGTCCACATTTATCGGAGGTATCATTAATTATGAGTGAGAGAAACTTTTCCCGCCGCCGGCGCGGAGGCATGCGCTTCCGCCCCAGCGGCGGCTTCAACCAAAACCAAAACCAAAAGCCCGACCGCTCCGCCACGGAAGCCCGGGCCGAAGCCTTAGGCGACAAAAAGCCCGACTCCGTTTTTGAACGCTCGCGGCATGACGAGGAGATAGCGCGCGCGGAGAACATCGCCGCCGGTCTCCCCCCCGAGGGCGAGCCGCCCCCGGAGGCGGCGGGAGCCCGCGAGGCGGACCCGCGCCCAAAGCGGGGCGCCTTTCGCAAGCCCAACCTGGAGACCCCGGCAGAGGTCTCGGAGGAGAAATACGAACCGGTGCCGGTGCAGTCCAAGGCGCCCACTTTGATCGATAAGTTTAAAAAGGTCATCAAAAAGCTCCTGCCCAAACCGGAGAGCAAGACCCACAAAGAGATCATCATCAACGCCGAATCCCTGGAAACGCGCATCGCCCTGCAGGAGGACGGACGCCTGGAGGAATTCACCATCGAACGCACCACCGAGGAACGCCTGGTCGGCAGCATCTTCAAAGGCAAGGTTCGCAACCTCGAAGACGGCCTCAAGGCCGCCTTTGTCGATATCGGTTTTGAGAAAAACTCCTTCCTGCACTATTGGGACATCGTCCCGACCAGTTTTGACAGCGGCGTCGAAGTGGTCGATCGTGGCGAAACCAAGAGGCGCGACCGCCCTCGCATCACGCAGAAGGACATCCCGCGCCTCTATCCGCCCGGCAGCGAAATCATCGTGCAAGTCACCAAAGGACCCATCGGCACCAAGGGACCGCGCGTGACAACCAATCTGGTGCTGCCAGGCCGCTTCCTGGTGCTGCTGCCCAATTCGGACCAGAGCGGCATCTCGCGCAAGATCGAAATCCCCGAGGAACGCCAGCGACTGAAAAAAATCCTGCGCGAAATCAATCTCCCCGAAGGCATGGGTGTGATTATGCGCACCGCCGGCGAAGGCCAGCAAAAGCGTTATTTTGTCCTGGATCTGGCGATTCTTTTGGAACAATGGAGCGAAATTCAGCAGAAGATCAAAACGCTGCCGCCCCCTGCCTGCGTTTTCCAGGAGCCGGACCTCATCGAACGCACGGTGCGCGATTTCCTGACCGAGGACGTCTCGCGCGTGGTGGTCGATAGCCCGCCGGCCTACGAGCGGATGCGCACCATGATTTCGCGCATCAACCCACGCGCGGCCACCAAGATCCAGCTCTATAGTGAGCACCAGCCTATCTTCGACCGCTTCAATATCACCCGCCAGTTGGAGAACGCTTTCTCGCGCCAGGTCCACTTGCGCAGCGGCGGTCACATTGTCATCGACGAAACCGAGGCCCTGGTGGCCATCGACGTCAACACCGGCCGCCACAAAAGCAGCCGGGATCACGACTCGACCATTGTGCGCGTCAACCTGGAAGCGGCGGACGAAATTTGCCGCCAGCTTCGCCTGCGCAACATGGGCGGACTCATTGTGCTGGACTTCATCGACATGAAATCCCGCCGCGACCAGCAAGCGGTCTATCAGCGGATCAAGGAGGGCCTGCGCCGCGACAAGGCCAAGACGCACGTCCTGCCGATCTCCCAACTGGGCCTGATGGAGATGACCCGCCAGCGCCATTCCGAGAGCGTGCGCGAGGCCAACTATGACGATTGCCCGTATTGCAAGGGCCGCGGCAAGGTCAAGAGCGCCATCACCATGAGCGTTGAAATCCAGCGCAAGCTCAACGAAATCCTCAAAAAACGCCCGCGCGACGACTCGGATTTCCAACTCCGCATCGCTGTCCATCCTACCGTGCTGGAGCGGCTGCGCACCGAGGATGAGAAACTGATTATCGAGATGGAGAAGCGCTATTTTGGCAAACTCTCCTTCCGGCCGGAACCGACCTTCCACGCCGAACAATTCAAGATCGTCAACGTCGCCACCAACGAGGAACTGGTCAACGTCGGCTCCTGAGATGGGCCGGGGGAGCGCGCGCCCGCGAGCGAGCGCTCTCCAAAGCGTGAGATTCTTTCCGAGCAGACCCTTTTCCTCGATCTGGAGGCAATGAAAACCGGATGCAACATGGGACCTTCCGCAAGGCCGGCTATTTCATCGGTTCGGGAGCGGTGGAGGCCGGTTGCAAGACCGTCATAGGGAGTCGCTGCAAACAGTCGGGCATGTTCTGGTCGGAATCAGGAGCCCAAAACATCCTGGCCCTGCGGTGCCTTCACAGCAGCCAACGCTTGGAGGAGTTTTGGCAATACAGACTCAACGCACAGGCGGCGCGGAAAGACGCCCTGCCGCTGACAGCCTAATCCGAAGAATTTTGTCTCACACCCTTATTTAATTATTTAATTCTCAGGACTTGACGATCGAGTTCTGGATGAACTTGGATGGCGTCGACACTGACTACGGCATGCCCGTGGCACGCGGGGATCCTAATTCACCTTGGACGATCTTCCAAATGTATGCCGATGATAACACAGGCAACTATCCCGAGCATAGTGACTGGGGGAATTCGGGGGGCCAGATGGGCAGCCTGTCTAACATTGACCAGTAAGGTGCGGCAACACCGGCGGCCAACCGGCCTTTGAACATTTATGTAAAAAACCCGGCGGTGTTCCAATGTCCCTCCGACAAAGGGGATGCCTACTATCCCACGGTGTTCAATTGCTTCCAGGATTATGGCAATAGTTACCCGGTTCAATGGGGTATTGATAGCTGGGGAGTGCAACATGTCGATGGGGTTCTCGGGGCGCCACCGGGCTTGGAGGGCGCTTCGATTTCCAGCAAAACTGTGGCCCTAAAACCTGCTACCAATGTTATTCACGGCGACTGGCCTTGGCAGGGCAACAGAAGTGACACAACGCCTCAAGACCTATGGCACGATTTCAGCGGGCGACGCGGCCAGAATATGCTCTTTGGGGATGCGCAAGCGTTGTATTATCATATTCCCGCAACCATAGACTTTTGGGGTGGGCTTGCGCCTGATATAAACTTTACTTGGTGGTAGGGGTCAACGAAAAACAACAACCCGGACTTACTCCTACTCCCTTGGTCAAACTTTCGCCTTGCATGGGGAACCGGAACCATGGCATTGATTGGCCAACGGCAAACACAACTATTTCTTAATACTTCCATCATACCTATGAAAAAGCATCTCCTCCTGCTGGCATCCCTCATGGCCGGGTTCAGCATGGTCACGGCTCGCGCGCAACCCGGGCCGCCACCGGGGCCGAATTGGGATGGCGCCATGGCCAAACTTTTCGGCGACAACCCCGGCTTCACCGCCACCATGGAATTTCATTTCAGCCGCGCTGCCGGCCAGGAAATAACCATGCCGGGCAAGATCGCCCATTTGGAGGGCAAAGCCCGCTTTGAGATGGATATGTCGAACATGCAAGGCGGCTTCGTGTCGCCGCAAGCCGCCGCGCACATGAAGCAGATGGGCATGACCAAGATGTTCTCGATCACGCGCCGCGACCTGAAAATCATTTATATGGTCTATCCAGACATGAAGGCTTACACGGAAATGCCGATTCGCGAAACGAACGCGCCCGCGTCGGAGTACAAAGCAGAGGTGACCAAGCTGGGCGAGGAGACCATCAACGGGCACGATTGCATCAAGAACAAGGTGGTCGTAACCTGCCCGGATGGCTCCACGCGCGAGTCAACCCTCTGGAACGCACCCGACCTGAACAAGTTTCCGATCAAGATTCAATTGGCGTCCAAAGAGGGCAGAGCCATGATCCTGCTTTTCAATGATGTGAAGCTGGAAAAGCCCGACGCCGCCATGTTCGATCCCCCCGCCGATTTCACGAAATACGACAGCATGATGAGCTTGATGATGAGCCGCGCCCGGGGCGTGCCGCCGCAGTAACGGGCTTAATTCTTGCTGATGACCGTGTTGGCGTCGCCCGCTTTGGCGTCGTCAGAGCGCAGGCCGACGAACCACGCGGTATCATGCTTGCTGTCGCCGCCCCACACCAGCCACTTGGGAGGCGTTAGCGTCTCCACCCTTTGATCCACCGGCTTGCCTTCGCCGATGCAACTGATCTCCACGCGGGACCCGCCGAGGTTCTTGATGCGAATCGTGCAGTGATCGCTCATTTTCAAGTCTTGGGTCTTGTTGAGCGGAATGCTGGCGGTTTGGTTGGTGATCTCGAAATAATTCTTCCATTTGAGCATTCCATGCAGCTTGGCGGCCAATTCCGCATCCACCGGCTTGCAGTTGGGTCCGCCTTTCTCGTCGTTGGTGCCCCACACCAGATGGGCTTCCAGCTTCATGTCACCAGCGCTGGCGGCGGCGGCGGCGAGAAGGAACGTCGATAATAGAACACGGGTGGCGCTACGCATAAAAATAACTTCTAACTCACGGCTTATTGCAAGTCAATCACGGTTCCGGGTTCATCCTCGTAACGGATGCTTTTTTGGGCTGCCTGGTCCACCTTCGCCGGGCTGTTGTCTTGCAGCCAGACTACGGTCATTTGGGCGGACTGGTCGTGAAAGGTCACCGCTTCCATTCCTTCGCCGGTGGAGGAGATTTCATCAAAGGCCGGAGACCCGCTTCGCACGACTGCCATCAGCAGCATACAGGCCAGCGCAGCCATCCCGGTCAGCGGCAACATGTATTTGCGCAAGCGGGCATACCATGGCAGTCCTCGGCTGCGGCGCACGCCGGCTTCGCGCTGAATTTGGCGTTGGATTTTGCTCCAGTAGAATTCCCGGCTTTCACCCAGAGCGACGGCCGTCTCATGGCGGAACATGGCTTTCTTGACGCAGCCCAATTCCGCCGCCAGCGCGGCAGCCTCGGAGTCACGGGCGATCCACTCGCCCATCCGCCGGGCTTCATGGTCCGGCAATTCTCCGTCCAGCCACGCCTGAACCTTCAACTCCAATTCATTTTTCATTCTGAGCCTTCTCTTCTTAATCCTGCCAGCAACGACGCCATTCGGCGCCGCGCGTAAAACAACCGGGACATCACCGTTCCGATCGAGCACTTCATCCGTGCTGCGATTTCCTTATACTCCAATTCCTCAAATTCATGCAGGACCAGCACTGTCCGATGTTCGTGCGACAATTGCGCCAGCGCCCGGTCGATCCGCTCCCGTAATTCCACCCGTTCCAATCCGGCCGTAGGATTGGGATTATCCACCGGCATCTGCCGTTCGACCCCGCCGTCCTCTTCCATTGCTTCAATCGACTCGGCCCGCTGCCGTTTCTGTTTGCGCAACTGGTCCAGGCACAAATTGATGACGATTCGCGTCATCCAGGTAACGAAACTGGAATCGCCTTGAAATTGCGCCAGCCTTTGCCACCCCTTCACCCATGCATCTTGGGAAAGATCAAGCGCCTCTTCCTCATGGCGCATCATGCTATAAGCGCGCGCATAAATTTTATCCCGATGCCGCGCCACCAATTCCTCGAATGACGTCAAATCGCCTTTTTGCGCCATCCGCACCAAGTCTGTCTCCGACCAAGCCGACTTATCAGGGTCCGTTGACATAGGATTGGACGGGGCAGGGTGGAAACTATTCAGTCAAACTCACGATCGCCCTTTGGTACTCGGCAGCCGCCCAAGAATGCGCGTATCCCGTTGACAGGCAACGTCTAAAGCGCGGGCAAAGGCCTTGAAAAGCGCCTCGGCGATGTGGTGGGGTTCATCCCCGTAGAGCAATTCCAGGTGCAGATTGCACCGGCCTTCGTTGGCGAAGGCCTGGAAGAACTCCCGCGCCAAGCCAAACCGGAAGGACGACGAAGCATCCTGAGTCTTCTCCTCCGCTGTGATTTTTTGGTGGGCCGCCGCCTGCAAGCCGCGCCAAACCAGATGCGGGCGCCCCCCAAAATCGACCACGCACCGCGCCAGGCATTCATCCATCGGCACATAGGCTTCGCCGGTGAATGGATTGCGGGGATCGAAGCCAGTTCCATACCGTCGCATCCCCTTTTTATCCCCAAGTGCCTGCGAAAAGGCCTGTCCCAACACCAACCCGCAATCCTCCACCGTGTGGTGGGCATCAACCGCCAAGTCCCCCTGGCAGCGCAAATTCAAATCCATGGTGGCGTGCTTGGCCAGGAGCGTCAGCATGTGATCGAAAAACGGCACGCCGGTTCGCACCGACGCTTTGCCCGCGCCGTCGAGAATCAGCGTCGCAATGATCCTCGTTTCCCGGGTCACGCGCCGAATGGTGGCCTGACGTTTTTTCATTGTGCCATTCATTAAACGGCTTCTTTCCGAGAAAACAAAGCGCAATTCTTGGCTTTGCCGCGCCATTCGGCAACTTCACGCATGAGACGATCCCGATTCAATTCCTATGCCCAAACATGCTTAGGCAACCTCGTCGCGGAGCGTTCGAACTAGAAAGTTGACATTCGTCGCAAATGAGACTATAAGACATATCAAATGAGTCGGACATCGACAAAGCAAGCGTTGCACGGAGTTCAAGGCAAACTGGAGGTCGGGGAATCTGGTGGCCTGGCTGCCGGGTTATCCGGCGGAGGCGTGGTCAACTTTTGTGTTCGTCATCCAACCGGAAAAATCGCAGCCTCGGCTTTTACCGCGTCCCAACTGATCGGAGTGATTCAAGCAGGCCTGCCGGTTCAGGAGTTGAAGGACTTGCAGGCCAGCCTTGCCGTGCCGATGGATCAACTTGTCCCCATGCTCGGCATTTCGAAAGCTACGCTCCATCGCCGGATAGCTGGCGGAAGGCTGGGACCGGCCGAATCCGGCCGCGTCGTGCGCTTCGCCCGGCTGATGGGCAAAGCGGTCGAGGTAATGGAGTCCGAGAAAGACGCCCGCCGATGGCTGACCTCGCCTCAATTCGGGTTGGGCGGTGCTGTGCCACTCGAGTACGCCGAGACCGAAGTGGGTGCGCGCGAAGTCGAGGACTTGCTGGGTCGAATTGAATTCGGAGTTTACTCCTGATGCCCGATGCCTGGCGCATCGTGAAGGAAAAGCACGCCACTGTGGCGTTTTCTGGCGAAGGCGCGGCGAAGAGCGGTGGGCGTTGGAACTCGCGGGGCGTGCCGGTCGTTTACACCAGTAGCACCAAATCTCTGGCCGCGCTCGAAAGCCTTGTTCATCTGATCCCGCCGGTGCGTTTCAAGTATGTCGCCATTCACATCAAATTTGACGACGCACTCGTTGAGATCGTGGCTCCCACATCTCTTCCTTCAGACTGGCAGGTGGAACCGCCGTCGCCCTCCAGCCAGCGGGTCGGCGTTGCCTGGGTGCTGGCAGCGCGGTCGGCGGTGCTCGCGCTGCCAAGCGTGATCGTTTCGGGAGAACTCAATTTCCTGCTCAATCCGGCGCATCGCGACTTCAAAAAAATCACCATCGGCAAGCCAGAGAGATTTACGTTCGATTCGCGCCTGCTCACCTAAAGCCATCCGCTTAATTCCCCTGGAGCGCCAAAAAACGTTCCGCATCGATGGCGGCGGCGCAGCCGGTGCCGGCCGCAGTGATGGCTTGCCGATAGATGTGGTCGGCGCAATCGCCCGCAACAAAGACGCCGGGAATGTTCGTGGCCGTGCCCTTGCGTGGGAGGATGTAGCCGTTTTCATCCATGTCCAGGACACCTTTGAAAAGGTGCGTGTTGGGAACGTGCCCGATGGCGACAAAGACGCCGGCGCACGGCAGCAGACTCTCCGCGCCGGTCTTGAGATTCCGCAGGCGCACGCCGGTGACCTTGTCCAACTTGCAATCAAGTATCTCCGTCACCTCCGTATCCCAGACCGGCTTGATTTTTTCATGGCTCAGGACCCGCTGGGCCATGATCTTGGAGGCCCGCAATGTGTCGCGGCGATGGACCAGACGGACTTCCGAGGCGAAGCGAGTCAAATGGAGGGCTTCCTCGCAGGCGGAATCGCCGCCGCCCACAACCACCAGCGTCTGATTGCGGAACATGGCCCACGCGCCGTCGCAGGTTGCGCAGAAGGTCACGCCTTTTTTCTCCAGCAACCCCTCGCTTACCAGGCCCAGGTGGCGGTGGCTTGAGCCGGTGGCGATGATGACGGTTTGCGTTTCGATTTTTTCACCATCCACGGTCAGGACAAACGGGCGCCGGGAAAGATCAGCCGCTTCCACCGCATGCAACGTTTTGACGCGCGCACCGAAGCGTTCGGCCTGCTTCTGCATGCGCACCATCAACTCGTAGCCGTCCACGCCCTCGGGAAAGCCCGGATAATTCTCCACCGTACTGGTAGTGGTGAGCAAGCCGCCTGGCATCAAGCCGGTCAATACCAGCGGCGAGAGATTGGAACGCGCCGCGTAGATGGCGGCCGTAAGCCCCGCGCAGCCCGTGCCGATGATCACGACTTTTTCCATAAAGGAGACGCAACGTAAGGCCAATCAGCGCACTTGGCAAGGCGGCGATGAACAGGCCTTGACGCGTGGGCTCAGGCGGCTGAACGCCGAGGATGCCCATGCGTTCCGGCGGGATTTTTTTTGCGCTGGGACCGGTCTTTAATCCGGCTCGGGCAAGTCGCCCTTCTTGTAGCTGTCGAGCGTTTTTTGAAGTTTGTCCTTGATGTCGTCACCGGCCTGCGCCACCGCCTTTTGCTGCAACGCAATCGCTTCCTCTTTGCTCCCTTTCATGAATTTGACCCGGGCCAGCGTGTCCATAAACATGCCCTTCTGGGCCGGTTCCTTGGCTCCGTCAACAGCGCGTTGGGCCATGGACTGCGCCAGGTTCAGGTCGGGGTGCTCAATGGATTNNTGGGCGTCGCTTAACTCTCGGACCAGTTTGAAAGCTGCCGGATAATCCTTTTTGCCGGTTAGGATCTTGAAGCGCACCATGGACACACGATCGGCCATGCCTGCCGGCACCACCTTTGCCAGTTCATCCAGATTGCTCATGGCCGCGTCCCAATCCTTGTTCTCCATGGCCGTTTGGAGTTTGCGGCCGAGGGCCTGCAGTTGGGGTGCATTCTTTTCTTGCTCCGCTTTTGCCTTTTCTTGCTCGGCTTGTTCCTTCTCGGCCGCCGCCGCCGCTACCTTGAGGTCGTAGGTTCCGGCCATGACATCCTCGATGGTCTTCTCCTCCAAAGACATGGGGTGTCCGATCCAGGCGA
>PLIU01000395.1 GCA_003140095.1 Verrucomicrobiales bacterium
CATCCAGATGAAATGACCCTGCGAGAAAATCCTTACTCGTCCTTTCGTGCTTGACGTTCAGGGCAATGCTGGTTGGATAAGCGCCGACATGAGAATTAAAGCATTATTTTCGCTGGCTCTTTCCACCGCGCTGATTTTGTCCTCCGGCTGCGTCGGCACGGAAACGGGCAAACCGGTCTTCGGGATGCCAACCAAGGACACCATCACCAACCATTACGAAAAGCCGGTGCCGCTGCTGGCCGAAGCCGTGCGGGTCGTATTGAAACGCAATGGCCAGTTGCTGATTGACAATGTGGTGAACAATACCTTCCAAGCCAAGGTCAATCAGCACAGCGTCTGGGTCAAAGTGGCTGACTTGGATGGAAAGGTCACCGAAGTCTCCGTGCAGGCGCGCGGGCCTATGGGCGGCGACATTGATCTGGCAGCCCGAATCTCCACGGAAATCGCACTGCAATTGACGGCGGAGCGGCATTAGAGCTTTTTTTTACACGCTCTTAGTAGTCAGGTCCGTTTTGGGGCGTGAGAATGGCAGCGGAGAGCCAGCCGATCCGTTGGCTGGGCAGGCGCTGGTCCAGCGTGCCCGGCACCATGGCTTCCCGCGCCACGTGGCCGTCGCAAAAAACGGCGTTGGCGCGCTGATCGTGGCGGAAGTGACCGTTAGGCTCGGACGGGTCGTCGTTGATGTAGTACCATTCCTCAAACATCGGATTCTGGACGGAGGCCGGCGCCTCGAAGGTGTTAACTTGGGCGGCATCGGCCAGCAGCGCCAAGGCTGACGTCCGGCCGAAGTTCTTCATGTTCACCGGAGACCGGCCGATCGGGCTTAAGGACAGATTGTAGCCATAGTCGCAGGTCGGAACGGAGGCCTTGAGTTTGAATTGGGAGGAACTGTAATCGAAGGAAGGGCAGAGGTCCACCCCCGCGCCCATGTATGGATATAACGCGCCTTGCGTCGGGTCGAAGGGGCGCGTTTCCTCCGGCCCGTTGCCGATCCATCCAAACCAGTAGATTTCGCCGTTGTTGGTCGCGAAGCCTCCGTAGGTGAAAGTCTGGCCGCTGTTGTCCTCCCAATACATCTGCGCGGAGAGGCAGAATTGGCGCAGATTGCTGATGCACTTGGCAGATTGCGCGGATTGCTTGCTTCGGCCCAAGGCGGGCAGCAACAGTGCCGCCAGGATGGCCATGACGGCGATGACGACAAGCAACTCGACGAGTGTGAACCCTTGCTTCTCATGGCGGCAGGCCTCCTCGAGGCATTTGCGGCACAGACAATCGGACCGCGGTTCCACCGGGTCGAGCGCGGGAAATTCCGCGCACCAACAGCTTGCGGAGACGCGGCATTCAAACCGCGCCCCGCATCGCGGGCAAACTTTGTGTTCAGATTCGCTCATGGTCACTGCGGATTGGCGCTGACCCGGTAATACTGGCTTTGCTGCGGCGCGTTGGTGTCCTGCAGTATCATCTGGCCGCCCGTGCCGCCGAGAGCGGGCGCCAGGGGCGACCAGCTTTGCAGGTCCGAACTTTTTTCCAGCGTGTAATTCCAATTGGTCCGGCTCCAAAACTGCGCTTGCCAGGTGTCGTTGGTCAAACTGCCTGATAGATACGTGACCGGCGGCGGCGGCGCGGTCACCAGCAAGTTCCTCACTATCCCGTGCGCCAGAATCGAACTGGGGCCATAGCCATAGCCTGCGCTGCCAGCATCACTATAGCTGATAATAGCTGCGGTATCGAGGCGAAAATCGCCAGTGCCCTCGTTATAAAATCCACCGTTCAACCCCTGCCCTGGCAGCGCGGTATAGAGCTGTCCGTTGGCCAGAATTTCCCCGGTCAGTGCGCTGGTTCCGGCGGCATGATTGATGGTGACGTGGTAAAAGGTGCCGAAATTCCAGGCGATATCCTCGTAGGCAAAATAATAGTAGCCGTTGGAGTCGATCAATGTGGCATCCAGTGAAGGCAGGGATCCCGCGACGCCCGGGTAGAAATCAAACTCGGCCAGATTGGTGGCATTCTCGCCGCTGCCGCGCAAGAAATTGGTGCTCTGAGCCTCAGCCAGGTTGAGAAAACCGACGGCCAGTTGGAGTGCGTTCGTGCCGTCGGCGTTGGTTCCGGCGTCGGTCAAAAGCAGGTCAAAGCTCACGCTGAAATTGTCGTTGGAGGTCATGATGGTTGCCAACGGGTGGTAGAAATAGCTGTTGGGCCGCTTGGAATCCCATGTCACTTGCAAGTCTTGATTGGTGGCGTTCCAAGTGAAAAGATTTGTGTCTCCGAAGATTTGCCAGCCATCGGCGCAGGGATTGTTGGAGAAATCCTCGGCCATGACCGTGCCCGCTACGGCGGCGAAGCCGGCGATTTGCACCCGATTGGTTACCACGTCCACGCGCACGTAGCGGATGTCGGGCAGGCAGACGGGGATGCCGTTGGAGTCCTGCGCCCAGGCGATGTCATAGCTGGCGCCGCCGGCTGAGCCGTTGTAGAACAAGCGAATCTCGCCCAGCGTCAGGCCGGCGAAATCCGCCGGCGCCAAGGCCGGGCTGACGGGTAAGCGAAAATCGCCCGATCCGTCAGTGGGATAGAGGTAATTAACCGTCGGGGCCAGCGCTGGGTTGAGCGTGTAAAACGCCACCCCATCGCGGCTGACCGAAACCCGGGCTTGGCCGGCATCGTTGATGACGCCGCCATCGGTGGACCAGAGATCAAGCGCGGCCGAATCATTGGTCACGTCAAAGAAAGAATTGCCGAAAACGATAAGGTTGCGGTTGCCATTGGGCAGGTGGACCACTGGCCGGTCAAATTCAACCGTCACCCACCCGCCGGCGCCGATGGAGAGGATTTGATTGGTTTGCCACGCCGGGTCAAACGGGTCCACCGCATCGCCGTAGGAATCGGCGGTCGAAGGCTGGCCGAGGACGGCGGAGGTGTTGGTATAGCCGGCGGCATATCCGCGGCCAGGATTGTAGTTGACAACCGCCGCGGCATAGGGACTGCCGCGAGAGGTGGAGACGAGGGCCATGCCGGCCGAGGCCAGCGAGAACAATAATTTTCTGCGCATAACTGATCTTTCAATGGTGCGGTGGTGATTGAGAGACCAGTGCGGAGCCTGAAAACGAAAAAGCCTTCACGCTCCGGCAAAAGCGGGAATGAAGGCATTCGACGAATCCGCTGAAAAACAGTTCCAGCGGGCTGGCCTCATCCTTCTCTTTGTCGGAGAAGCGGCTCCGCGCGGGCGGGGCCTGACGAGCGTAAGCGCGCTGATGTCCTGACTACCGGGTCTCGAACCTGGCTCCCGCCTTCCCGGTTCCGAATGGAACCAGTGGCGATGGGAGTTTGTAACCCGTCACAGTGGCGCAACCGTCCTCGATTCTCACGAGGTTCCCAGCGTTGCTTGCGTTTGGATGGCCAAGCCATCCTCTGAATGTCAAAGAACAACCCTTACATAATTCACCCAGCCTGCCAATGCAAGCGGAAATTAACCGCCGAATTGCAGGCGCGCGTCGGTCTTCAACAGCGATTCCAGGTTTGGCCATTGCACCTCGTTCATCGTGTAGAAGGCGTTGAGATAGACCGCGACCTCCTCGGCTGGATAGTTGGCCAGCAGCGCTTCCACCGCTTCGGTTAATTTGGCGTCCTCGACGCTGGCGGGAAGGTCGTCCACGGCGCCGCCTTGGTGGGCGATGCCCAGCGCGTCCAGAAACTGCGCCAGCATGGCCGTTCGTTTCTTCATCAACCACTCGCGCAACAGATTGGCCGCGATCAACTCCAGGCGCGGTCGGGCCAGCATGGCCGCCATGTCCTTATGCCGCGCCGCGCGGGGCGTGCGCTCGAAAAAAGTGGGGCGCAGTTTCCTGGCCTCCGCGACCGTGTGGAGAGCCGTGTGGTAAAGCTCCTTGTTGTCGTCGTGCGCGCATTCGATGATGCGCACCGCCAGGGCCGGGGACATGAACCCAAACAATTCGTGAGATGTCAGCATACCAAAAGCAGCGCTTACACTAGGAGGCCCGTGCTGGAACTGCAAGTCTGGGATTGGCAAGCCTGCCGCCATCTGTTATAATGAAACGGTGTATGCCATCGCTTTTTGGCGCTTCCGGCCCTTGGATTGCCGACCACGCCCTCGAGTTGGCCGGCATCTTTTGCTTGCTTGTGCTCGCCACCCTGGTTTGGGTGTTCCTGCTTAAGCGCCACGCGCGCCGCCACGCTCTTCTCATGCAATCCCAACTGGCCCGCGAACGCGTCCTGGCCGAGTTGGGCCGCGCCATGGCTGCGGCCCTGACCGTCGAAGAAGCCGGCCACATCATGGCCAACGCCGCCTGCGAGTTATTTCGTTGGGACGCCTTTTACCTCAATCTGTATTCGATGGACCTCGACCTGATGGAACCGGTCATTGATATTGACACGATCGATGGGCACCGGGTGGACGTGTCCAGCGGCTTTCCGGCTGGGCCGCCGTCTCCCATGGCCCGGCAAATAATCGAGCACGGCGCCAAGCTGCTCTTGCGCGGCAAGTCCCCCGCCGGGGGCCATTCGGCCCTGGCTCCCTGTGCCGACAAAACCCGCCGATCAGCTTCGTTCATGTTCGTGCCCATCCGCGACCGCAGCCGCATCATCGGGATTCTATCGATGCAAAGTTATACGCCGTGCTTTTATGACGAGGCAAAGCTCAAGTCCCTGCAAGCTCTGGCCGACCATTGCGGCGGCGCCCTGGAACGCATCCGCACGCGCCGGGAATTGCAACGGGCTCACGACGCATTGGAATCCCGGGTGGCGCGGCGGACGGCGGAATTGACCGAGATCAACCGCCGGCTGCGCAAGGTCGAGGAGGAACAGCGAATTATTTTTGACTCCGTGCCCGCCGCCATCACCTTCAAGGATGACCACAACCGCATTCTGCGGGTGAACAAGTTTCGCGCCGAGTTGATCGGCTTGCCGGCCAGCCAAATCGAGGGCCGCACAGTCTTTGAGCTTAGCCCACTCTTTGCCGACCAATACTTTCGCGAGGACCTCGAGATCATCCGCTCGGGCCAACCCAAGCTGGGCTACATCCAACTGCTGCAACGGGCCAACGGCGAATTGCGCTGGCTGCAAACCGACAAAATCCCCTACCTCGACGCGGAGGGAAACGTGGTGGGGGTGATTGTTTTTTCCCTCGACATCACTGAGCGGCGCAAGGCCGAGGAAGCGTTGCTCAAGGCGCGCGAGGAGTTGGAACGGAGAATCCAGGAGCGGACGGCCCAATTGTCCGACGCCGTGGCCAGCCTGGAACGGGAAATCGACGAGCGGCGGCAGGCGGAAGGCCGCGCGCGCAGCCTGTCCGGCTTGGGCCAGCAATTGAGCGCCACCAACTCGTCCACCGCCGCCGCCCAGGCGGTCCTGGACGCGGCGGACAAACTATTGGGCTGGGACGCCGCCTACCTCCAACTCTACACGGCGGATTACCGTTACACCGTGCCGATTCTTTTGTTTGACGTCGTGGACGGAAAGCGGACGCAGGTTTTGGGGATTTATCGCGAGGTTTCCCCGCGCGACAAACGCATCATCGAATACGGCGCGGAATGGGTGCAGGGACCAGCTTCTTCCTCCCAGCCCGCCTTCGTCTCCTTCGGGGTCCATTCGCATCCCGCCACCTGCCGTCTCTTTGCCCCGATCCGCCGCGGGACCAGAGTCATTGGCGCCCTGTCGGTGCAAAGCTACACCCAGAACGCCTACAAGGCGGAAGACCTCGCCGTGCTCCAGACCCTGGCCGACTTTTGCTCCGCCACGCTGGAACGAATCCAGGCCGAGGAATCGCTGCTCAAATCCGAAGAGCGGTTTGCCCAGGCCTTTCGCTCCAGCCCGATGCCTATGTCGTTGAGCACGCTGGAGCAGGGGACTTTTGTGGACATGAACGAGAGCATGCTCCGCTTGCTTGGCTACCAACGCGAAGAAATGCTCGGCCGCTCCTCGTTGGAGTTGGGCGTTTGGCCCGAGCCGGAGGAGCGGCTGCGATTGTTGCAGAAAGTGCAGGAAACCAAGGCGGTGCGGGATTTCTCCTGCCGCCTGCGGGCCAAAAACGGTGACGTGCGCGACGTCCTGCTCTCGGTGGAGCGCCTGAATTTCGTGGGCGAGGAAGTCATTCTGGTCATTGTTCACGACATGACCGAGCGCCTGAACCTGGAGGCGCAGTTGCGGCACGCGCAAAAAATGGAGGCGGTGGGACAACTGGCGGCCGGGGTGGCGCACGATTTCAACAACATCCTGACCATCATCCAAGGCCATGCCGGCCTGCTGCTGGCCGCCCCGGATTTGCCGGAGGACATTCGCCCGGCGCTCAAGCAGATGTCGGGCGCGGCCAGCCAGGCCGCGAGCTTGACCAAACAATTGCTCACTTTCAGCCGCAAGCAGGTCATGCAGTTGCGTCACCTGGATTTGAATGAAGTCGTCCGCGGCGCCGCGCAAATGTTGCACCGTCTGCTGGGGGAAACCGTCGCCCTCGAACTCCAATGCGACGCCACCTCCCTGCCGATCCACGCCGACGCCGGGATGGTCGAGCAAATCATCGTCAACCTGGCCTTGAACGCCCGCGACGCGATGCCGCAAGGTGGGCAATTGACTGTGCAGACGGAAACCGTGGAAATTGACTCCGCTTATGCGCAGCACCGCCCCGACGCGTGCGGCGGCGCCTTCGCTTGCTTGACCATGGCCGACACGGGCACAGGGATGGACGAGGCGACCCTGAACCGGATTTTCGAGCCTTTCTTCACCACCAAAGAGGTCGGCAAGGGCACGGGGCTAGGCTTGGCCACCACCTACGCCATTGTCAAACACCATCAAGGCTGGATTGAGGTGTCCAGCAAATTGGGTGGCGGCTCGGTCTTCAAGACCTTCCTGCCCCTTTGCCCAGAGCCGGTCCCATCGCAGGACCTGCCGCGCCCGGCCAAGGCCAGTCCGGGCGGGCACGAAACGATCCTGGTGGTCGAGGACGATATGGACTTGCGCGAAATGGTGTGCAGCCTCTTGCGGCATTACGGTTACTGCGTCCTGGAAGCCGCCCACGGCAAGGAAGCCCTGGAAGTTTGGCGGCCCAAGGCCGGCGAGATCGACCTATTATTGACAGACATGATGATGCCCGAAGGGATTTCCGGCTGGGAACTGGCCGGGAAACTGCAAGCCGAGCGGCCCGGCCTGAAGGTCATTTACACCAGCGGCTATAGCGTTGATTTGCTGACGCGTGACGGGGAATTTGGAAAGGGAATCCATTTCCTGCCCAAGCCGTACCAACCCCATGTCCTGGCCAAAACGGTGCGCGATTGCCTGGATGGTTGAGGCCGCGGCTCTCACGCGAAAATCATGCGCGTGATATAATCCTTCGCCAGTTTTACCGCCTGGACCAACGGGCGTCCATGCGCCAGCCACGCCGTGATCGCAGCCGAGTAGGTGCAGCCCGTTCCGTGCAGGCCCTTCACTTTGGCGCGCGGCGCCGACAACATCCATTCCCCCTCGCCGCTGCAAAGAAAATCCACCGCTTCCGGCGTCCCCGGCAAATGCCCGCCTTTGACCAGTGCGGCACAACCAAACCTCTGTCGGATGACGCGCGCCGCCGCTCGCATCTCCTCCAGGGTTGCGATTTTTTCCCCGGTAAGAATCTCCGCCTCGGCCAGGTTCGGCGTCACCAGCGCGGCCAGCGGCAATAACGCGCGTTGGAGCATGGCCACGCCGGCTCTTTGGAGCAATCTTCGCCCGCTGGTCGAAATGATGACCGGATCGACCACCAGCGGCACGGAGCGCGCCTGTTGGAAGAAGGCGGCCGCCTCGCGCACGATGGCGGCCGAATAAAGCATCCCCGTTTTGGCGGCGGAGAGCGGAAAGGCGGCGGCGACCGCTTCCAATTGCGCCCGCACCATGCGAGGCGAGCACGGTTCCAGTCGGGCGACCGCGTTGCGGTTCTGCGCCGTCACGCAAGTGATGGCGCAGGTCCCATGCACCTTGAGAAAGGCGAATGTTCTCAGGTCCGCTTGCAGGCCCGCCTCGCCCCCGCTGTCGGAGCCGGCGATGGTCAGGGCTACCGGTGTTTCGGGCGTTCTCATGTGTGAGTTTTCTCATTCGTAATCCTAATCGTAATCTCATGAGGATTAGGAGTAAGAGTAAGATTAGGAGTAAGAGCAAGAAACCGCCACGCAATTATTCCAACGGAAGAACCTTTCCGCTTTAGGCTCGCAGGAGTAGCACAACGGAGCGATACTGCCGGTGTGCGCCATCGAAAAACAGCCTTGATTTGGTCGTTGCTGTTTCTGGCCGGATTGTTGGCCGGGTTCTGGATGTTGAACCCAGCCGAACCAAGCTATCAGGGACGCAGCGTCAGTGCGTGGCTGGACGACATACCAATGCCTAAGAATAGCACGGCGGCCCACGCGGCTTTGAAAGCGATAGGTTCCAATGCGGCTCCGTCCATAATCCGCCGGCTCCGACAATCCGAATCCCCTTTGCAAACCAAATACCGCGAACTGTTTCCCAGACTTCCGCCCCAGCTTGCAAAATTGTTACCACAGCCGAAGGCAGAGTTTCGCTACTTCGATGGAGCTGGAGCATTTCTCGATATTGGGCCGGGCGTCGAACCAATATTAATCCACTCCCTCAAGGATCGAAGCCTGTCCGTTCGAGTGGCCACGGCATCGGCTTTGGGTTCGCTTCGATTTTTCGATGGAGCGGACATCAGGGATGCCATTCCTGGCTTAACTGAAGCTTTGCACGACGAAAGCAAGATGGTTCGACTTCATGCGGCCCTGGCGTTGGGATTTACAGGGCCGGAAGCTGCATCGTCCGTCCCCGCCCTGATACCGTTGCTGAATGATTCGGAAATCCAACCCGGCAATTCCGGTAGAATTTTTGTCAGGGCGGCGGCGGCAGGGGCGCTGGGTAAGATCGGACCCAAGGCAAAAGCTGCGTTGCCGTTGTTGAGAAGCCTTTTGGCGGAGAAGGACATTTATCTGAGAGTTGTGACCGCTGTTGCGATATGGAGAATTGATGCGGATGTGACCAACACGCTGCCAGTATTGATCGATGGATTGACTCAAATTGACGAGAACTCAAGATGGGAAGTGTATGAAGGGATGGCAGAAATGGGTCCCCGCGCGAAAGCGGCGGTCCCGTTGCTGGTGAGCCAATTGGGCTTGCCGCCGACTCCAGTAAACTCATACAACAGTCAAAAAATCACAAATGCACTTCAGCAAATTGATCCCGAAGCGGCGGCAAAAGCCGCGATGAAATGAGCGGCACACACGGTTATCACGCCGATACAACGAGAGCCGTTGGAATCATTCGCCCAAATTCTACGCCGTGCGTTTTCCACTTTGAACTTTGAGCATGGAAGGCCATATTCCGATCATGGACAAAGGCCAAATCGCGGATGTTTTGTCGGAGATCGGAACGCTCCTTGAGTTGAAGGGCGAGGTCGTCTTTAAGACGCGGGCCTATGCCAACGCCGCGCGCACGTTGGAGAGCCTGAGTGAACCGCTCGACAAGCTTATCGCCGAGGATCGGTTGGGTGAAATCAAGGGGATTGGCGAAGCCCTGCAAAAGAAAATCACGGAACTGGCCGCGACTGGCAAACTGGCTTATTACGATGAACTCAAGGCATCCATTCCTCCGGGGCTGTTGGACATGTTGCAGATTCAGGGTTTAGGCCCCAAAAAGGTCAAGGCGCTCAACGACAAACTGGGCGTGGAGACCGTTGAGCAATTGGAGAAAGTGTGCCGCGAGGGGAAGGTGGCGGAGTTGGACGGCTTCGGCGAGAAAACACAGGCCAAGATTCTGGAGGGCATCCAATTTCGCCGCCAGTTTGCCTCGCGCCATTTGCTCTCCGCCGCGTTGGCCGCCGCCGAGGCGATTCTGGAAAGTTTGCGCTCGCATCCAGACGTGGTGCGTTGCAGCACCGCCGGCAGCCTGCGGCGTTGCAAGGAAGTCATCGGCGATATTGATTTGCTGGCTTCCTCCAGGCATCCCGCCGCAGTGATCGACTTTTTCACCCGGCAAGCGGGCGTCCTGAATGTCACGGCCAAAGGTGAAACCAAGGCGAGCGTGATGTTGACCGGCGGCATCCAGGCCGACTTGCGCGTGGTCAGCGATCCGGAGTTTCCCTTCGCGCTGCTTTATTTCACGGGCGGCAAGGAGCACAACATCGCCATGCGCCAGCGCGCCATTCTGCGCGGGCTGCGCCTGAACGAATACGGCCTGTTCCGCTCCGAGGTGGAAACGCGCGATCCCCAGTTGCTGGTCGCCTGCCACACGGAGGAGGAGGTTTTCCAGCGGCTCGGCTTGGCCTTTATCCCGCCGGAATTGCGCGAGGACGCCGGCGAATTCGCCGCCGCCGAAAAAAACGAAATCCCACGGCTGCTGGAATGGACGCAATTGAAAGGCTCGCTGCACAACCACTCCAATTGGAGCGACGGCCACGGCACGCTGGAGGAGATCGCCGCTTACATGCAGGAGCTGGGCTGCGCCTACTGGGCCATTACCGATCATTCCAAATCCTCCTTTCAGGCCAACGGCCTCCAGCCCGAACGCCTGCGCCAGCAAATCGAGGCCATCCGCGCTCTGAATAAAAAGCTGGCGGCGGAGGGCGCGGATTTCCAGTTATTGACAGGCTCCGAAGTTGATATTCTGTCCGGCGGCCGCCTGGATTTTGACGATGGCCTGCTGGCGGAATTGGACGTGGTGGTGGCCAGCGTGCATCAGGGTTTTACGCACAACGAGGCGGAGATGACCCAGCGCGTCATCGCTGCCGCAGAGAATCCATTCGTTCACATGCTCGGTCATTTGACAGGCCGCCTCTTGCTGGAGCGCGAGGCCTACAAAATCAACCAGATCGCGGTCATCGATGCCTGCGCCGCCAACGGCACCTGGATCGAATTAAACGCCAATCCGTTGCGCTTCGACATGGATTGGCGGCTCTGGCACTACGCCAAGGACAAAGGGGTAAAATGCGTCATCAACTGCGACGCCCATCGCAATGCGCACGCGCAATTCCTGCGCCTCGGCGCCGGCATCGCGCGCAAAGGCTGGCTGGAAGCAAAAGACGTGATCAACACCCTGCCGCTGGACAAGCTGCGCAAGGAATTGCGGCGCAAACGCGCGCGGTGAAGCCGCGACGGAAACCTTACCGTTTGAGCAATTCCGCCACGTCCAGCGAAACGTCCGGAAATGCTTGCGGACTAGCCTTGTCCCCGGCGCACAAAATTGTTTTGGAACCGTAGCCTGCGAAGTGTGGCTGGCGGTAAACTTCGATGGTCTGCTCGTTCAGATTCACGATCCAGATTTCTGCGATGCCCGCGCGCGCATAAGCGGGAAGTTTTACTTCCTGATCCTTTTCCAATGTGGTGTCGGAAATCTCCACCAGCAGGAAAACGTCCGCCGGTCGCGGATGGCCGTTTCGATAAAAGTTGGCGGACGGCTTGAGTAACGTGAGGTCGGGCTGCGGCTCGGAATGGTCGTCTAGTTGCGCCGGGTCTTGAACCCCCACGATCCACCGGCCCTTCGAGGAGGCCGAAAAAAACTGATTGAGAAATTTCGTGACGCTTCCATGGAATGCGCCAATGGGTGACATATCAATGATTTGCCCGTCGAGCAGTTCGACCCGCGCGTCGGGACACAACACGCCCGTTTCCGCCATGCGGTAGTATTCCTTGACACTAAAGCGATGTTTGGCTGGAGCCAGCATGCAGACAATCTATCAAATCACGCCGGCGTTTGCAACTTCAGCATCGCAGCGCGCGATGAAGCGGGTTACTTCGCCTCGGCCGCCGCCACCGTGGCGCCGTTCCGTTTGGCCATGATGGCGGCGATGATCTTTTGCGCCAACTCGGGCTTCTCGACCAGCGTCTGCCGCGCCGCCTCCTTACCCTGGCCGATTAACTCGCCCTCGAATTGCAGCCACGCCCCTTTCTTATCGACCACCCCGTGGATCACACCGATGTCCAGGATGCTGCCTTCCTTGTTGATGCCTTGATTGTAGAGGATTTCGAATTCGGCCTCGGCGAAGGGCGGCGCAACTTTATTCTTGACAATCTTGACCTTGACGGCGTTGCCGATGGCGTTGCCGGCGGCGTCTTTGAGCGTGTCGCGCCGGCGAATGTCGATGCGGATGCTGGCGTAAAACTTGAGGGCCTTGCCGCCAGGAGTCGTTTCCGGGTTGCCAAACATGACGCCAACCTTCTCGCGCAATTGATTGGTGAAGATGCAGGTGGTTTTGGATTTGGCCAGGATGGCGGTGAGTTTGCGCAGGGCCTGGCTCATCAACCGCGCCTGCATGCCCATGGTCGCCATTCCCATTTCCCCTTCCAATTCCGCCTTCGGCACCAGCGCCGCCACGGAATCGACCACGATCACGTCCAGCGCGTTGGAGCGGGCGAGTGTTTCGCAGATGCTCAAGGCCTCCTCTCCGCTGTCGGGTTGGGAGACCAGCAGATCATCCAAGTTGACGCCAAGCTTTTTGGCGTAGGCAGGATCCAGCGCGTGTTCGGCGTCGATAAAGGCGGCTAGTCCGCCGGCCTTTTGCGCGTTGGCAATGACGTGCAGCATCAACGTCGTCTTGCCAGAGGATTCGGGGCCGAAAATCTCGACTACGCGTCCGCGCGGCACTCCGCCCACGCCCAAAGCCAGGTCCACGGCCAGCGCGCCGGTGGGGATGACTTCGATCCCCACTTTGGCCCGGGCATCGCCGAGCCGCATGATGCTGCCTTCGCCGTAAGTTTTGGTGATGGAGGAAATGGCGGCGTCCAAGTCCCGCTGGCGTGCGGCGGGAACTCTTGGCTCCGGGGATTTTTCAGCTTTTGCGGCCATACTTCAAGTAGTTTAAGGTTTAGAGTTCAAGGTTCAAAGTTCTTCAATTTGCACCCGGGCGGGTTGATTAGTCAATGCCGGGATCGCTTTCGCCGCCGGCCTGGCCGCGATGACGGCAGACGCCGCGCTTGCTGGCGGCGATGAAATCCAGCAGGCGCGTGGCGGAGACGGAAACGAATTCCTTTCGCGCTTCGGCCACTGCCTGGGAGAGAATCAGGTCGGCGCGAAAGAGCTTTTGATAAAGCCGCTTCAACTCCAGGCGCTCGGCGTCGCTGAACCCGGCGCGGCGCAGGCCGACGGTGTTCAAGCCGCAGAGGATGTTGACGCCGTGCACCACCGTGAACGGCGGCACGTCCAGGCTGGTGGCCGAACCGCCTCGCATGAGCGCCAGGGTGCCGATGCGCGCGAACTGATGCACCAAGCAATTGCCGGAAACGAACACGCCATCCTCCACATCCACGTGGCCGCCCAGCAACGCGCCGTTGGCCATGATCACGCGGTCGCCCATGCGGACGTTGTGGCCCGCGTGCGAGTTGGCCATCAGAAAATTGTGGGAGCCGATGACGGTCTCTTCGCCCGGCTTGGCGGAGCGATGCACGGTGACCCCTTCGCGGAAAAGATTGTGCGCGCCGATGCGCACGCCGGTTGGCTCATCTTTGTATTTGACATCTTGCGGCGCGTCCCCGATGACGCAGTTGGCGTGGAAGACATTGTCCGGCCCGATGGCCGTGCGCCCTGTCAGATATACGTGCGGCCCGACCCGGCAGCCCGGCCCGAGCGAAACCTGGCCGTCAATGACCGAGAAGGGCCCGACTTCGACCGAGGAATCCAATTGGGCGCCCGGACTGATGATGGCCGAGGGATGGATCATGTTCCGTTGATGCAGCGGCCGGCACTGGCCCGCCCGCCCTTGCCGTCAGCGCGCCGGGCGGGGCTCACGCGGACGGAGCGGGGGCGGGTTTGATCGCATTCAACCGCAGGCTCAGGCGCGATTTGGTCCGATTGGCCCGCGCCCGATGGATGACCCCTGTCTTGGCCGCCTTGTCCAGCGCGGAAACGAGCAGCCGCAACGTCTTGGCGGCGTCCTCCTTCTTGCCCGCGACTAGAAGCTTGGCGTAGCTTGTTTCCAACGTGTGCAGGCGGGACTTGACGCTCTTATTTTGCAAATGCTTGCGGGCGCTGTTTCTCATCCGCCGCTCGGCTGACTTTGTATTCGGCATATTTTAAAAACTCAATTTGTCTCCAGGAACGGATACAGTAGCCGAAGCTGCCGCATTGTCAACGGTAGGTATGGCCGGGACGCCGGGACGTGCGCATCTCAGTTTTTGGAG
>PLIU01000500.1 GCA_003140095.1 Verrucomicrobiales bacterium
AATCCGTCAAGTCGGGCTAACAATGCAAGCCCGGTCCTTCGCTGCTATCTGGATGTGCGATTTCAAGGCGATCTTCGAACCAGGGAACGCTGGTTTGCCTTCCAGGAAAACGCCCCTCACTGTCTGGTAGGTTATCCCTTCCACTTGGGCCACGCTACGTAGCGTGTAGTCGATGACAGCGCAATCCCTGTAACGCAGCACCCTGTCCCCGCGCCGACTGCCAGCGGCATCCAGATTCTGCGGCAACTGGACTCCCTTCTGCCGGACGAACCGGCGGAAGTTGGCGAACCATTTGCCCAATAGCCGCGTGTTCGCCGTGTCCCAGAAGATCAAGGCACACCCCAAGATCAATTCTGGCTGCCAGCAGCGACGGGTTCTTCACCTTGGCTGCCCCAAGCCTCGCTTGCTCTATGGCCCACTCATACGCTCTCCGGGGACCATGTTCCCAAAAATAAATCCCTTCACCAAGCCAGTCGTAGGCGTTGGAACTCAAGCTCAGTCGTACTTTTCCAGCTAGCACTCTTTCGACCACGGCGGCGTCGCAACCATGGTAGCCAACCACGATGCGTTGATATTTCTCGCGCGCCATGCGACTTCAAACTACAGGTTGGCAATCGGCTCGGAATCCGAATCCAATTCGTTTCTCTGAATTCGCGATTTTCGTTCGTGGTTAATTTTTGCCATGCCTGGCCGGCTTTCAGGTTTTGCTCTGCCCGAAATTCCCCTCCCGGATAAACGCCAGGATGTAACGCATCGTTTCGGCCCGCAACAACATCCAAGTGTGACTGGAATGGACCACCGCAAAATCGCTCATCCCGGAAATCCGGGTGCTTTCCACGGTCACTTTGCCATCGTTGGGGCCTTCCAGAATACGGGAAAAAAACGGATTAAGCGACACGTCCCCCGCAATGACACCCAAGGGGAAATCCACCGGCCCAAGACGCTGCGGCAAATCTTTGGGCGCGGTGCCAAGTTCGCGCCCGGCGCGTCCCAAAATCCAACGGCCGATGGCGTGCCTTCTGAGCGAATCCGTCAGCATGCTTCCGTGATTGGGCGGGGCCAGCATGACCACCCGACCGAGGTTGCTCATCGTGTGATGGGCCAAATATCTCCGCAAGACTATCCCGCCCATCGAGTGGGTGACAAAATGAACTTTCGTCGCCGTCACAGGCACCTTCGTCGCGAGAATCTTGTGCAGATACTTCTCACTCAGCCGCTCCACCGTGTAGCGCCGAGATGAATAGGAAAGGTTCACCACGTTGTAACCCGCCGATTGCAGTGTCCATTGGATTCGTGTCATGCTCCACGAAGTTCGCCCCAATCCATGCAACAGCACGACCCATTCACCAGCCGGCCCTTCCACTGGCGCGGCGCCGGCTGTCAAGGCCGCGAGGAGAATGCACAGGGCCGGAATCCAGTGCCCGCAGAAGAAACATTTCGTGTTCATCACGGGTGTTCCTTCTTGGCCGCGCAGGCTTCGTCCAGGGCCTCGCCCAGCACAGCCAGGCCCTCGCGCAAAGGTTCCTCGGTGATGGTCAGGGGCGGGGCGATCTTGACCGTCTGGCCCCACGCGCCCACCGGAGCGAACAACAGCAGCCCTTTGTGAAAGCAACGCTCGATGACGTCGTGCGCCAGGGCCGCGTCCGGCTCCTTTTTTCCGGTTCGGACCATTTGCAGGCCGCCCACCAAACCGCGGGCCGAATAATGGCCGATCACCCCGGCGTGCCGCTGATGCAAGGCGGCCAATCCGCGTTCCAGGATGACTCCCAGGCGCGCCGCGTTGCCGGCCAGGTCTTCGTCAACAATCTTTTTCAAGTTGGCCCATGCCGCCGCCGCGCACACCGGGTTGCCGCAATGCGTGCTGGTCATCGAGCCGGGTGGAAACTGGTCCAGGATCTCCGCCCGCCCGATCACCGCCGAGAGCGGCAGCGAACTGCTGATGCCCTTGCCGCAGCAAATCACATCCGGCGTCACGCCATAATGCTCGAAGGCCCAGAATTTCCCCGTGCGCCCGAAGCCGGCCTGGACTTCGTCAAGAATTAAAACGACGCGGTTCTTCTGGCACCATTGGGCCAGGTCCTGGACATACGCCTTGGGCGCGAAATCCGGCCCGGCTCCCTGGTAAGTCTCCAAGATGACCCCCGCCACACTGTCCGGAGCGAGGCCCTTTTTCTCGATCGTCTCCAGGAACAAATCGAAGGTCGTGTTCTCCGTCCAGTAACCGTCCGGGAACGGCGCCTGCACGATGGCCGGGTCCTCGTTGACGATCCAATTCTTCTGGCCCGGGATGCCGCCGGCCTGCTGCGCGCCCAGCGTGCGGCCATGAAAACCGCGCTCGTACCCGACGAGGCCGATCTTGCGCGGGCCGCCGATCTGGAGGCCCCGCGCGCGCGCCAGCTTGAGGGCGCATTCCACCGCCTCGGAACCTGTTGTCAAAAAGAACACTTTGCCCAGTTCCGCCGGCGCCAGGCGCAGAAGGTATTCCGCCAGCCGCGCCCGCTCCGCGCTGGGAAAGACGTAGTTGTGCAGCAGGGGGCGGTTGACCTGGTCCAGGATCGCCTGGCGGATTTCCGGCGCAGCGTGGCCGGCGTTGGCCACCAGCACGCCCGAACTCCAATCCAGCCAGCGATTGCCGTATTGATCATAAACAAAAATGTCCTCCGCACGGTCCCACACCAGCGGCGGCTGCCCGCGCATCGAGACCGGCTCGCACTGCCGCAGCTTCTCCAGCACCGGCACGGAGTCAGGGTGCGGCAGACGGGTGGCGATGCGCCGATATTTGGTCTCCACGCGCGGGACGTTTTTCGGGGTGATGTCGAATTCCTGGCCCATGCTAGATGGCTTTCTCGTAAATGCGCGCGAAAACCTTTTCCGCTCCTTCGCCCGCGCGGTTGGGGTCGATGATCGTGATGCCATCAGTGCCAAAGCGCGCGGTCACGGGCGCGCCGCGGCCGCTTTGGAGGTATTGAAAATTGAGGTCGCGCACCAGCGCCGCCGCATGGACGATGGCCACCGTCAGGCGCGCATCTTCCGCCGTCGGATAAAACGCCGCCAGTTCCGCGCGGCTGGCGCCGAAGAATTTGTGCCGGCTGATCACCGCCAGGCCAGCCGTCAAGCTGTCCACCCCGTAGCCGACATACGTGGCGCCGCCGTCGGGGCGGGCGATGGCGCGGAAAAAATGAGTATTGACAGTGCGGCTGCCGCCGCCCTGCTGCCAGAAGCGCAGGCCGCGGTATTGCTGGTCGCTCTCCACCTTCCCGTCCGCGCCGACGATTTCGTGCCCCTGGTTGACCGCCCCCTCGAAATCCGGCGGTGTGATCCAATTATTGTGAAAGTGAATGCTCATGCCGTTGGCAAAATCGACCCGCACCTGCACCGCATCGTAAGCCTGAATGCCCTCTCTGGCCAGCCGCTTCTTTTGGCCGACCGCCGTCAGCGAGACTGGCTTGCTGCGGTAATAATGCCAAATCAAATCAACCCAATGCGGACCGACGTAGCTGAACGGATCGCTTTGCTCCACCCACTTAAACGTGCGAGTCGAAACTTCGAGCGGTTCCTCCAAATAAGCCACGCCGTACAATGGGTCCCCGATCCGGTTCTTGATCTCGTCCCGAATCCGCAGGTGGTCCGGGTCGTACCGTTTATGCATATCGACGGCGACGATCAGGTTTTTCCCCTGCGCCAGTTCCACAATCTGGTCCGCCTCGTGGATGGAGAGGCACATCGGCTTTTCCGTGATGACATGAGTCCCCCGCCCCAGCGCCGCCAGGATGACCGGCGTATGCAGATGGTCCGGCGTCGCCACCGCCACGACATCCAAGTCCGGCACCTCGCGCAAAGCATCCCTCCACGACTCCGCGCCGGAATAGGGCCGGGGCCGATGGCCGGTCCATTTCTGGAAGGCGTCGCAGGCGCGCTGGGCGGAGGATTCCGACCGGGCCGCAACCGCCGCCAGTTCGAAGGTGATCGGGGCCAAATCGCGGGCCCAATGGTCCAAGCCGAGGCGGCCCAATTGCGGGGCCAGACCGGAGCGCTGCGCATCCGCGTAAGCGCGCAGATGGACATCACCGCCGAACATGCCGGCGCCAATCAAAGCGATTTTGATGTTTTCTTCCATTGGGTCCTAAAAGATCATGCTTGCACGGCCCCGCACCGTATAACTTTCTCTGAGGCAAAAAGAAATCCCTTTCTGGCCGGCTGAACCGGGCGCCAATCCGGCGTGGACCACACCTCCGAAATACATAGCTTGCAGACTGCCATGAATTGGATTACCTGTGGGGCCAGACCGATCCAATTTATGTCCTACACCATTATTGGCAGCGACGACCAGCACTACGGACCCATCACGGAGCAAGATGTGCGACGGTGGATTGCCGAAGGCCGACTCAACGCGCAATCCATGGCCAAGACGGAAAGCGACGCCGCCTTTCGTCCGCTCTCCGCATTTCCAGAATTTGCCGACGCGTTCGCGCCTGCCACTCCCCAACCGGTGCTGCCGCCGGAGTTGGCCACCTCCGGCGATTGGCTGCAACGCGATTACGATCTGCGCATCGGCGATTGCGTCTCGCGCGGTTGGGACCTGCTCAAAAAGAATTTTTGGCCGGTCGTGGGCGTCAACCTGTTGGTCATGCTGGCCATGTTTGTTTTCAACCAGGTGATCGCGCTCTTCACGCGGCCGGTGACGAAAGAGATGATTCGCATGCACCACGTTTCCGCGCGCGGAATTTTCGTCATTGGTTGCGCCTCCATCCTCGGCGCTCCAGCTTACAACGTTCTGATCGCTGGATTGTATAAATACTTTCTCAAATTGATTCGCGGCGAAGACGCGACTGTCGGCGATGCGTTTTCTGGTTTTGGCCCGTGCCTCGGCCAGTTGATTTTGCTTGGGTTGGTTCAAGCTGTGCTGATTCTGATCGGCTACGCTCTATGCTTCATCCCCGGCCTTTATTTGAACGTCGCGTGGCTTTTTGCGATGCCTTTGGTCATCGACAAGCGCATGGGTTTTTGGGACGCGATGGAATTGAGCCGCCAGAAGGTCAATCAACATTGGTTCGTCGTTTTTGGTTTTCTGATTGTTTACGGCCTGCTGGCTGTGTCTGGAATCATCGCCTGTTGCATTGGCATTCTAGTAACCATGCCCATCGGCATCGCCGCGCTGATGTATGGGTATGAAACCATCTTCTCCGAAAAACGATTACCTTGAAGACACCACAGAGCGCCTTCTGAAAATTCTGTCAAAAAGTCAAAAAGACCTTGCTAAGGTGGCGAAGCAAGCGTACAGTGTTATAGTTAGGTCTGCATCCCAAGCCACACCGGAGGGAGAATCCAGGCTGGCGTTGGTGGCCGAGCCGCCATCTCCGCCGGAACCTCCGCCCGCTACAGTCGTGATAATGCCGTTTGCATTTACCATGCGAATGCGATTGTCGGCGGTGTCAGCAATATACAGGTTGCCGGAGGCATCCAAAGTTACACCGGCGGGAGAATCCAGGCTGGCGTTGGTGGCCGCACCGCCATCGCTGCCGGAACCCCCGCCCGCCACGGTGGTGATGATACCATTGGGGTTGACCTGCAGCCACGAGCGCCGTCCTGAACACTCCTTGGGGTGTGGCCTTGGATGCCTCCGGCAACCTGCAGATTGCGGACACCGACAATAGCCGCATCCGCGAAATTCATTTTGCTGAGTACCCGTTGTTGGAGCTTACGAACATCACCCGCCAACAACGCTGGCAACTATTCGGTCGTTATCACCAATCTGTATGGCAGCGTGACCAGCAGCGTTGCCACACTTACAGTGCAAGCGTCACCGGTCATCACCGTTCAGCCCTTGAGCCAGGCAGCGGTGTTGGGGAGCAATCCTATATTCTCGGTGGCGGCGGCCGGTTCGGGACCGTTCGAGTATTTGTTGTATTTTGCCGGCACCAACTTGGTCGAAAGCGACACTAACAGCGCGCTCGTTTTGACCGATGTTGTCACGAATGATGTCGGCAACTACACCGTCGTGGTCACCAACGCCTACGGTAGCGTGACCAGCCAAATTGCCACCTTGACGGTCGGGTTTCCGCCGTCGGTGACTAACCCGACTTGGCGGATTC
>PLIU01000325.1 GCA_003140095.1 Verrucomicrobiales bacterium
CTGGCTATTAGTGTCTCTTTTTTCCATGGGCGAAGCGACCGCTTCGCCCTTTTAGTTTATATTTGCCTTGGATAGCCCTGGACGGAACAGAATTCATTGGTTCTCGTGACGAATCGCCAAACCCGTAAACAAATTGGGATCCGCTATGCCGCTAAGTGAGGCCGGCCGGCGTATTCTCGGCGCAGTTCGGACTGAACACAAAAGATCGGCTGGCATGGGCCTGCGGAAGACCCTGAATGCTAAAGAATTCTGTTGTTCCCCGCCTGAATTTGTGCCAATATACACTCCATGCAAGCTGCGGAAGGCGTGAGACACCTCTTCGCATCTAAGCGTTAATCCTATCAGGAAATCCGTTTCCTCGGAAAGCAAAACGGTAGGTGCGAAAAATGATTTTTGTCAATCACACTGGCAAAACATCAAGTGCGGAGCTTTTCTCTGATTGAGTTTTCGATGAAAATTGAAAATCTTATGGCTCGTTCAAACAACCTGGAAACTCAAGCGGTGGAGAAGTACTTCACCAACGCCATCGAGAATTACTCAGGACTTTTCCTTGCCAAACGCAGAGGCAAGAATTTTGAGTTCAGACAGCGCTTGGTATTTGCAAATGAGATGGCCAATGCCATCGGCGGCAGCTTGTTGGATTGCGCTGCAGGTTCGGGCGAAATCACCGCATCCATTCTCCAGAAGGAACACTTCACCCAGGCGACCGTCGTGGACCTCTCTCCGCGTATGCTGGACTTTGCCTCGCGTCAAATCAAGACGGCGCTTGGAACTCAACGGTCCATTAAATTGCAGTTCGTAAACACGGATATATTTCGCTTCGCGGAGGAGAATGCCGATCGTCGCTTCAACGTGATCCTTTGCCTTGGGTTAATCGCGCACACTGGGCGCCTTCCCGAGTTGCTCAGTGGTTTGAAGCGGATGCTGCATCAGGACGGCGCCATCCTGCTTCAGTCCACCCTTGCAGATCATTTGGGCGTCCGTATTCACCACACCTTGACCGAGAAACGATACATGCGTCGTCAGGGCTACCGCATCTCCTCTTTCCGCCGGCGCGACATTCTGCAGGCTGTGCGAAACGCGGGCCTCGTGGTGGCGGCCCAGCGCCGCTTTGCACTCGCCATTCCCTTCGGGGACAAAATTTGGGCGGCGGCAAACTATTATTTGGAAAGAACTTTTCAACATTGGGCTGGGTCCCATGGCGCCGAGGAGATTTACCTTCTCAAGCTGGATGGTGGAAATAAATAGAGCGTATGCATCTTGTTCCTGTCATGGCTTTGCCGACAGTTTTCGGAACGCTCATACAAATTGAGAACCGAATGTTCAATTCCTATGAAAACAAAAAACCATCTCTTACTCACAACGCTGGCGGTCCTCGCTGTCGCTTATCAGGCCGTCGCTCAAGGCACGGCGTTCACGTATCAGGGCCAACTCCTGAGTAATGGCAGTCCGGCTAGCGGCGCCTATAACCTGACCTTCTCGCTCTTCAACGCCAATACCGGCGGTGTCGCCGACGCGGGGCCGGTGACCAACAACGGCGTCATCGTCAGCAACGGCCTGTTCACCGTGCCCATTGATTTCGGCCCTGGCGTATTCATCGGCGCGACCAACTGGCTGGAGATTGGCGTGCAGGCCGCCAGCGATCTTACGTTCACCACCTTGACCCCACGCCAGCAATTGACGCCCGTCCCCTTTGCCATCATGGCCAACACGGCCAGCAACTTGCTCGGCACCCTGCCCGCCGCGCAATTGAGCGGCACCATTTTACTCCCGCAATTGCCCGCCCGTGTCCTCCTCAATAGGGAGAGCGATGTCAGCCTGGCCGGCAGCTTCAACGGCGACGGCGCGGGCCTGACCAACCTCGACGCCTCGCAATTGGTTAGCATCGGCAACGGCAATTCCGGTTCTACGGGTAACTTTTTCGTTGGTACTAATGCCGGAAATGCAACTCAGACAGGAACTGAAAACTTGGCGTTTTCTCCCGGTGCATTGGCGCAGAACGCGACTGGGTCTTACAACTCTGCTGTTTCGCTTGGCGCACTTACCCTTAACACAACAGGTAGTGCTAACACGGCCGGGGGACTTAGTGCTCTCGCTCTCCAAACGACACCCTCTTACAATACCGGATGGGGATGGGAAGCGCTCTACTGGAACACCACAGGATCAAACGACACCGCCACCGGCGCTGCCGCCCTCACCGGCGCCGTAACCGGAGAAACTGGAAGCGAGAATACAGCCGATGGTCAAGCGGCGCTGGCAGGCATCAGCAGCGGTTCAAGCAATACGGCCAGTGGTTATAACGCACTTGCTTTGACTACCACCGGGAATGCCAACACTGCCAATGGCGCCAACTCCATGTATTATAATACCACGGGCAGCAACAATTCCGTTAATGGATATGGAGCACTCGTTGCCAATACCATAGGTTCATACAACGTGGCGGACGGGTTTAGTGCGGCTTTGTATGTGGAAACTGGATCGAGCAACACCGCCTTGGGAAGTTTCGCCGGCGTGAACTGGACATCCTCCGAGTCCAACAATATTGCCATTGGTAATGCCGGCTTTGAGGGGGAAAACAACATTACGCGCATTGGTCAACTGCAGACCGCCACTTACCTTGCAGGCGTCGTTATCTCGTCCAATGGTTTCGCCAGTTGCGCGACCAACTCCGTCGCGGCCATCACCGCCTCGGCCTGGGGGAACACCAATACACTGAACGGCTTTATCTGGCTCTCCGGCGCCACCAACATGACGATCTTTGACTCCCAAAGCAACATCGTCGTTGGCCCGCAGTCCATCACCAACCTCGGCTATAGCATCCCCTTCCCGATCTGTGCCGGTGGCGGCGTGACCAACTCCTCCATCAGCTTCACCTTTCACGCTGAATGATGTTGAAACCTTCATTCAGAATTTGAGTTTTTGATGCAATGTCTCCTTTTAGGCGGTGCGGGATTTATCGGCAGCCGCCTCGCGCTGCGGCTCTTAAACAACGGCCATGCTGTTCGCATCCTGGACATATTCGATCCGCAAATCCACGGCGATGATTTGGCGGCCTCGGAGCTTTGGGAAATAAAGTCTGATCAAGTCAAAATCTCCGTGGGCGATGCGCGTGATTCCATTGCAGTTGGACAAGCCCTTGAAAATATCGACACTATCTTTTATTTGGCTGCAGGAACCGGAACCGGACAGTCCATGTATCAAATAAAGCGATATACGGAGACTAATGTCCTGGGCGCCGCCGTCCTGGCGGAGGAAATCGCGCGCCGCCGGTCCCAAATCCGCCGAGTCATTATCAGCTCCAGCCGCGCTGTTTACGGCGAGGGATGTTATCTTTGTTCTGAACACGGTCGCGTATTCCCTCCTTCACGAAATCCCGCTGATCTCGAAGCCGGGCAGTTCAACCCTCGTTGTCCGATCTGTGCCGGACCGCTGACGGAAACATCTTCCAAAGAATCGGACCATGTTCAACCCGGTTCCATTTATGGAATCACGAAATTCGCGCAGGAGCAAATCATGCTGAATACTTGCCATGCGCTGGGCATAGCGGCCATGGCCTTGCGTTACCAAAATGTTTACGGCGCGGGACAATCCTTGAAAAACCCTTACACCGGAATTCTTTCCCTTTTTAGCCAATTGCTCTTGCAAGACCGTCCCATCAACGTTTTTGAGGACGGATTGGCCACTCGTGATTTCGTTTTTGTGGATGACGTGACCGAATTCAATTGCCGCGCGGCCGAGTCCTCGCTTTTGGGATGTCACATCCTCAACGTCGGGACTGCAGCGCGGCAAACTTTGTTGGATGTCGTCCTGGCTCTCAGCGCCGCTTTCCAGCGGCCTGCCGCCTATTCGGTCTCAGGGCAATTCCGCATCGGAGATATTCGCCATGCGGCCGCCGATACCGCCATGCTCTTTCAAACACTTGGCCAGCACACATTCGTCTCTTTTCAGGAGGGGATTAACCGCTTCGCCGCCTGGGTGTTGCAACAGGACCTCGAAGCGGATGCAAATTCCCGTTACCTGAAATCTCTGGAGGAAATGGCCGGCATGGGAATTCTCCGCGGCGCCAAAGCAACCCGGGCACAACAAATTCAAACCCCATGGCTCGAAAAAAAATAATGTTCGGCGTTGGGGCGGGAATCATCAGCCTGGCGCTTGACGGCATCGCCGGATTGATCATCTTCGGTTTGCTGGTCCGCTATTTGCCCCCAAAAAGCGCTGGTTATTGGATTCTTATCACCACTACCGGTTCGTTCTTGATGATGCTGCAATGCGGTCTTGGTCCCACCGTCGCCCGTGAAGTCGGTCAGACGCGCATTCCTGAAAATCAAACTCATTTGCCGCAATTATTTGGCACCGTGCGGCAGGCTTTTGCCTTCGTTGTAGTTTTGGTTGCCGTCGTGGCCGTGGCTCTCTACTTCTTCTATTTGCAAGGCGCCGCCAAGAACAGCAACCTTGGCCGCTCATCCGCCGCGGCTTGGTTCTTTTACGCCGCCGGTGTGGCAATGAATCTTCAGGGTCAAGGACGCCTTTTTATCATGGACGGCTTCGGAGAAGTCGGGTGGGAGAAAGTCTTCCGCATTTTCTTCACCACTTTTGGACTGGCGGCAATTTGGATAGCTCTCCGCGCGGGTGCAAACGTCGTCGCGCTGGGCGCAATTTATGCCGTTCAGAACGCCTTATTTTGGCTCGCTGCCGCACGCAAGGTCCATATGGCGTTGCCAGCTACCCGCGTTATTGCGCCACCTGCTCCCGGCCAGCTTGTCAAATTGATGCATCAGGGCTCGAAAATTCTATTCCTTAATCTAGGCGGTTTCGCCGTTACCTACTTTGGTGTTTTTGTCGTGCAAAGCAGATTTGGTCTCGCCGCCGTTACACCTTTTTCCGCCATGCTGAAAGTCGGCCTCCTCTTAGCCGCAGTGGCCACGCTTCTGCCACAAATGCTCTATCCTTATGTTGCCACAGCTTGGGCTTCCAACGACCGGGACCGCTGCCGGCGCTATTACCTTATGGGTGTGGCAGGCGCTGTAGGCTTGTTTATGGTCATGGCCATACCCGTTTTCTTACTGCGCGAACCGCTGTTCACCCATTGGCTCGGAAAGGGCAATTATCCTGGAACCGCCACTTTCGGCGCATTTCTTGTTTATGAACTTATCTATGTTCACCATGTGGCACATTCAACGCCGGTTTTGGCTTCAATGGGAAATGCCTTCATCCTTCCGGCAACCATGTGCGGTCTTCTGACCCCGATCTTAGTAGCCCTTTTGCCGGCCTGGTTCGGATTGCCTGGCATTCCTCTAGGCATGATCCTCGGCGTGGTCCCAGCCTCCTGTATAGTGGTGTGGCGCTCGTGGCGGTTTATGATGCACCAAAACACCTGCGCCAGCGTCGTGTTTGATCTCGTACGAGGGTGATTACTAAAGCCTTCATTAAAACACTGACCGCTCGGTTATTGGGGCCCGCTGGCATTGGGAAGATCGGTCAAGGCGCCCGTATTCGTGCTCCCCGGAAAATTGACGGTTCGCAATTTATCTCCATAGGCGACGGAACACATATCTTGCCACATGGATGGCTCTGTTGCTTGGATAAGTGGAGAGACAGCGCATTTTCCCCAAACATGAGAATCGGTGACAACGTATATATTGGCCACTATTGTTGTATAACATGTATTTCCGAAATAATTATTGATGACGGTTGTGTTTTAAGCGAGCACGTCTATATCACCGACTGTAGTCACGGGTTGGATCCCGCCTGTGGTCCAATTTTGGATCAACCGTTATCCAGCAAAGGGTCAGTTCACTTGGGAAAGCAATGCTTTTTAGGCTACCGCGCAGTAATAATGCCCGGAGTTTCCCTCGGCGATTACTGCGTCGTTGGAGCAAACTCGGTCGTCACGCGCTCCTTTCCCGCTTATTCGATGGTGGCCGGATCGCCGGCCAGAATGATAAAACAATATTCCCTGTCCGGGCGAAAGTGGCTTGAGCCTAAAACTGGCTATGATCAACACTCACGTCAATAGTCAGAGTGCCTATTATCACCATCTCCGTCTCACCTTGCTGGGATTGGCCAAAAGCATCCCGCAGAGGGTTTTGGAGGTTGGCTCTGCCGCGGGCCAGTCCCTGACGTATTTCAAGGAAAAGGGATCCAAATTCGTCGCCGGAATCGAACTGGTTCCGGAAGTGGCTGAGATAGCCAGGGCCAAACCTGAGATTGATGAAATCATCGTAGGTGATATTCAGGAAGTTGAACTGCCGTTTGAACCTGCTTCCTTTGATCTTCTGATTGCCGGCCACGTTCTGGAACATGTTCGCGATCCATGGAAAATCCAAACGAAAATGCTTCGTTATCTTCGGCCTGGAGGGCAGTTCATCGGTTCGCTTCCAAACGTCCGGTGCATTTACGTTACACTTCCTTTGGTATTAAAAGGTCGCTGGGATTATACAGAAGAGGGGATTCTCGATTGGACACATTACAGGTTCTTCACCAAGCACAGCATTAGAGTTCTACTGGAGGGCGGAGGGTTGCGCGTTGAACATCTCAAGGGTGAAATAAGCGATCCCAAATTCCATTTCGCTAATGCCATGACGCTTGGACTATTTGAGGAATTCTTTGCTTTTACATATAACTGGTCGGCCTTCAAAGCCTGACTTAATATTCCTTCATTTTCACGAGTTTATGAGCTTTGCGCGGAAATTATTGCGTCCTCACATTTGTAAACGGATTTTCTTTGAACGGCTTACCGAGCCGCTTCATTTGAACCTTTTATCTCTGGTAGTTGGGACGTTCGGTTCATTTCGACAAAAAGTTGCTTTTGATTTGGTGATTCGTGCTCACAACGCCTACGGTCTTTTGAAAGCGGCCGACCTTGCCAGAAGTCATGGTATCAATGAAATCAGCGCGCTTGAATTCGGCGTCGGTTCCGGTCCCGGATTGATGAACATGGAGAAAATTGCTGGGAAGGTGGAAGCAGAAACGGGCGTCAAGATTCATTTGTCCGGATTCGATACGGGCAAAGGCATGCCAGCCGCGGTGGACTATCGCGACCATCCGGAAATCTACGAGAAGGGGGATTATCCAATGAACTTTGACAAGCTCCGCGCAGCGCTGCCGAAACATGTTGAACTTGTGCTGGGTGAATTGAAGGAGACGCTGCCTGTGTGGATGGAGCGCAATTTGGAAGGCCGGCCTATCGGCTACGTGGTTGTTGACGTGGACTATTACACTTCGACGGTTGACGCTCTCAACATCCTCAAAGGAAGTCCCGCGCATTATTTGCCCTTTGTTGTTGTGTATATGGATGATATTGTCATGGAGATGCATAATTCCTGGTGTGGTGAACTGCTGGCGATGCGGGAGTTCAATGACTCCAATAAGTACCGGAAGATAGTCCATCCTGCGTTTATTGCTCGCGACCGTGTGTTCAAGCACGCTCCGTGGCTGCAACAGATGTTCTTTTGCCATGTATTGGATCACGCAACCCGTCAACCGGGCAGACCGAACCGTAATGTTATCTCTTTGCAAAATCCTTACCTATGAACCTTTGGAAGGCTTAAAGCGCCTCCCATCTCTTTTTAATCTTGGTGAAGCTGAGGCACTCGCGCTGCTGCCGGCTGAAGAGCGTTATAGATCCTCGTCAAACGCAAATGAGTTCCTCAATTCTGTTTTCACTGCTGGTTCCTTCCTATAACCGGCCTGAATTGATTCGCGAAACTGTGAACTCGCTGCTAGCTGATGATTCCCGTGACCTTGAAATCATTGTCTCAGACGATGCGTCGCCGAGAAGAACCGAGATTAAAACCGCTGTCTCTGGCTTGATTCAATCGGGCCGGATTAAGTACATCCAGCAGGAAAAAAACCTCGGCTGGTCCAATAATCGGAATGCCTTGGTCGCTGCGGCGCAGGGCGAATACGTGATCCTGCTGGGCGACGATGATCGTCTCAAAGCGGGCGCAATCCATTGTTTGAGAGAATGGACCATAAAATATCCTGAGGTGTCCATATTCGGCTTCGGCTACGATATCATTGACGAGCGTGGAAACCGCGTCTTTACTCTTTGCACGCCAAAATCCATTCTCTACGAAATTCGTAGCAACGATCACTGGAAGGAAATTCTCGCGTACGATGCTGTGCCGATGTGGTCTCATCACCCTTTTACGCTGTGCTCCAAAAGGGAGGTGGCACTGGCTATTCGGTATAATCCAACGGTGGACATCGCGGACGACGTGGTGTTTATATTTGACGCTCTTGAACAAGGACACAAATTCATGACTATTCCTGAAATTTTGTTCCAGTGGCGTGTCGCCATTGAGGCCGGCGGGAGCTATTCTACGCTATCGGGAAGCATGGAACGGTGCTACCGAACCAGAGGATTGATTCTTGCCGAATGGCTCAACCGCCCCGCGCTCCGGCAAGAAGTGGCATCCCTCTTGAGGGATCCTCGATTCCTGGCCCGGTTTTGCATGTTTAAAAGTTCCGATGCAATTGAGTTACTGCGTTTGCTTGACGCTGAGCCTGCTGACGGCAAGGCATTGGGAGACTTTATCTGTGACCGGGCTATGGTTGCGCGCCTTTCGTTTTTAGAATTATTAGAGCGGCAGGCCCGCGCCGTCAAAGTCATGGGGTTTATGCATGTTCTCAATTATTTGCGCTATAAATGGGACCAGAATCGCTTGGCAGGGAGCCTGCGCAAGAAGGCAACCCGGAGTCCTTAAGGCAAACCCGGGTGCCAGAAGACAACCCGGCCATTGGAAACAAATCGAATAATGAAACTCTCGACCTATTTCAAACAGCACCCCCATCGCCCCGGAGCTGAGAAGGCATTGCCCGGAGTTCAGCGCGGTCTTCCGAACAACCACGAAACCGGTGAGTGGCCGGACTCAAATGCTTGGATGCTGTCATTTGGCGGTTTAGTGCATTTCCTGCTGGGGGTTAGCCTTTTCATTCCCGGATTTTCCCTAATCACGGTGGGCAATCATACGGGGGTCCAGAGTGCCCTCATTCTTATCGGAATTTGCGGCATTCTGCGTGTTTCCCAAGGCCGATTGCGGCGAGATCTTCCCGTTTTGGGCTTATTGATCACATGGGCCATATCTCTGATTATAACTGTTTTGATCGGAGGCTGGAAACCAATCAACGTTCATCCCATGGTTAGTTTGGATGTCTGTTTGTTTGTTATTGGCATTTTCAGTCTTACATGCGACATGCCAGAATCTTATGATTTGGGTCTTCAAAAGGGATTGCTTGCCGGCGCGGTGTTATCCGCTCTCTATGCTCTTTATCAACAAGCGGCGCTTCGCTTTGGCTTGCCGTTCGGAGTTCCGCCGCTCAACAATCCTTCATTTTACGAGATTACGGACACGGCCAACTGGGGATTGCGCTCTTTTGCCTTTTTCTCCGAGCCATCAATATTGGCCGCTTATTTAATTCCTATGGCCGTGGCCACGCTCTACTCGGCGGCAACTCTGCATGCCGCCAAATCTACTTGGTGGTGGCTCATTTCCCTGCTTATATTTGTTGGATTAGTGACGACTGGGGCGGTTTCTATTTTCGTCTCCCTTCCCGTTGCTCTATTTCTTTGCTTATTCGCGCAACGGCGGCGATTGGACGCCTGGATAAAAGTTAGCGTCGCGCTGCTTTCCTTCGCGCTTTTGGTCCTGTTGCTGATTGTATCGTTCGGGTGGGCTGCCAGCCTGAGTGACGTTTTGGTTAGCAGGGTGTCGAATGCTAAGTATGATGAGTCTCTTATTAGCCGTTATGGGATGGATATAGCCTCCTTGAGGATATTTGAAGAAAACCCGATTTTCGGCTATGGAGTGAATCCGGATCCCGATTATTTCTTTGAAAGGATGCCCCCCGAGACAACTATTTATCAAAGCGCGGATTCTTTGGTCGGCGGCGATAGCTTGCTGCTGGTGATCCTTTCCGGCCAAGGCATTTGTGGCTTTTTCTGTTTTGCGGCGCTTATATTTGTAGGGGTAAGGCGCAGTTCTGGCAATGTATTCTTGCAATCTGCTTTAATAGGATGTGTCGTTGTGATGACGATCCAATGTTCCAATATTGACCTTTATCTCATTTGGGTGGTCATGGGATTGTGCCTGGCGCGACCGGCGAATGGCCGCGCTGCAGTGGCGCACGCTGCCCAAACTTAAAACAGGATCTATGACCGGCCTTCGACTGATGTCAGGACCAAATGCTCCACCCGCGCCTCGCATTGCAAGGCAGAGGATTCTGATCTATGTGGAGGCCTGTATCTGGCCTGTCAGTTCCGGATTTCATCGTCGCGTCTGGCAAATTATAGATGCCCTCGAGAGCTTGCACTACGAAATTCACTTGGTCTCAAATCGGTGGCGTCCCAATTCGCGAGGGTTTTGGAACAGTGAAGCCACACAACATCTGGCAGACCGAGGCATAAGACTTTACCTGGCTCCATTCGGTGTGACTTCCATTGATTTTTGGCTCACCGCTTCGAAAAATATAGTGCTGAAGCGTCTCAGGCGAGAATGCTTCATTTCGCCAAGCAGCAGTTATTATGCACGCCCTCAACTTCAGCGATTGTGGCGCCAGCAACTGGAGAGCGGACCGTGGGCGGCCGTGCTGGTCAATCACGCGCTTTGGCATCGCCTTGTCCGTCAAGCTCGGAAACGCGGCATTATTACCATCATCGATATGCATGATTTGCTTGCTGATGCGTATGTTGCGCTGTGGCAGCTAAATTACGGCGTTCATCCGCCCGAAGAGAAGGTCAGGAAAATGTTCGCCGATGAATTGCGTTGTCTGGACTCTGCTGAAATCGTCCTCGCCATCAATCCGGTGGAGGGAGCGCTGGTTCGTCCGCATTTGAAGGCATTTGTCGAAGATATGCCATTCTGCATATCTGAACCGGCACAAGCAAGACGCGATAATGCCGCTGCGGACATACTTGTAGTTGGTTCCTCTATGGAGCAAAACAAGCGTGGTCTCCGTCAATTCATGCAAGGCGCTTGGCCGAAAATTCGTGCCGCAAGACCTGACGTCAGATTAACGATTTGTGGCCGGGTCGGGGAAGACCTTCCGCCGCAGCCGAACGTGGCGATTCATTTGCTGGTGCCGGACTTGTCTCCTTATTATCGTTCCACGCAGATTGCTTTGTTGACCAGCGTAGCCGGCCCTGGCATAAAGATTAAAACCGTGGAGGCATTGGCGCACGGCTGCTGTATTATCGCGCATGAAAACAGCATTTCAGGTATTCCATTTCGACCGGGTATTCACGGTGAAGTAATGCGGGATTTGGCCGAGGCGGCCCCAAATGTTCTTAAATTGCTCACGTCTCCAGAACTGCGTTTTGGCTATCAGGCAAAGGCGCTCCGGTTATTTCGCGAGCAATTCGACATAAAGATTGGACAGGAAAGGCTATCAACTATTATGTTGAGGCACTGCCGTGAATCGGCAGATTCTTTCGATGATCGCGGGAATTAAATGAAGGAAGTTGTGACTGCAATATGACACCCAGAGAAGCAGTAATACAAACGGCGGCATCGTTTCCATTCAAAGGGTACATGTCCACGGCGTTGGAGCGGCGGTGCTCCGCTTTGAACGTGGCCACTACTGTTTGTCGGCATCTTCCAACGGGGGCGCGCATACTGGATTTTGGAAGCGGGCCATGCGAGAAGTCAGCTATTGTTCAACTTCTCGGTTACAAGTGTTCAGCTTTCGATGACCTGCAAGATGATTGGCACAAGCTCCCTGGTAATAAAGAGCGCATACTCGAATTTGCCAGGCAGAGTGGAGTTCAATTTCACGTTGCCTCTGAGGGCTCCTGGCCTTTTGAAAGAGAATCATTCGACATGGTTATGTTGCACGATGTTCTTGAGCATTCGCATGATTCTCCGCGAATTCTACTTGGCCGTCTTCTTGAGCTATGTAAATCGGGCGGTTATCTTTTTGTGACTGTTCCTAACGCAGTGAATTTGCGCAAGAGAATTGCAGTTTGCCTGGGAAAAACCAACTACCAGCGATTTGAACTCTTTTATTGGTATCCCGTGCCGTGGAGGGGACACGTGAGGGAGTATGTTCGCGGCGATTTGGAAAAATTGGCGGAATATTGCCAAGTCGAAATACTGGAGCTGCGCGGGTGCGATCACATGTTGGAGAAAGTGCCGGGTCCCTTGAAGCCATTTTATTTGGCCTTTACGGACTTATTTGATGGTTTGAAGGATTCTTGGGCTTTGGTTGTAAGGAAACCGAAGGATTGGCAGGCACAAATTTTATCTCGTTCTGATATTGAGGCAAATTTGCGCAAAAATTGCGGATATCAATATGAGAGTTAATTCTCTTGATCAACCCTCAGCAGGTTGCGGAGGTTTGTTCCAGCATGTTGAGGCGCAGCGCCAATTAACTGCCCGCCAGTAGCAGAAAAGCATGGAAATCCTCCATATCATTCCTAATTTAACCGTCGATTTTGGCGGACCGGTGAATTCCATGAACAACATCAGCAAGATCTGGCTGTCGGCCGGTCATGCGGTGCAGGTTCTGGCTATCGAATGTCGCGGGAAAGCCATTCCGATCGGGGGCACGTTGAACGCGGTGCGACCAAGCTTTCCCACCCGCCTTAGCAATTCCAGTGCGGCCGCAACTTGGCTCGCCCGCTCGTTTTCGCAATTTGACGTGGTCTTTATTCATTGCGTCTGGACCGCCATCAATCTGCGGTCATCCCTCTTTCTCCGTCGTCAACGACGTCCTTATGTGGTGATTCCACATGGCTCGCTGGATCCCTTTGATCTGCGGAAGAAGGCTCTGGCAAAAAGAATTTTGGGCCCGTTGCTCATTCGCCCGTGTCTTGAGGGCAGCTCGGCGGTTATTTGCTCGGCACAACGCGAGGCTGATAGCCTCGTCACCTACGGCGCCAAATGCAATGTGATTACACTCCCATGGCCGGTACCATCTATTCCTTCCACCAATAACCGGGAAGGAGCGCGCCAGCACTTCGGTTTCAACGGCAAAGAGTTTGTAGTTCTGGCACTTGGACGTATCGATTACAAGAAGGGGTTTCCAGTTTTGTTGCCCGCAGTTCAACGCCTCGCGCAGTCTGGAGTAACAACCAAGCTGCTGATCGTCGGGCCGGATTCACGAGGCTATAGCGCCGTTGTGCGTCAAATGGTCGAACGGCTGGGTCTCAATGCGATCGTCACCTTTCTTCCACCTGTTGTCGGAGATGAAAAAAGACTGTTGATGAAAGCGGCCGATTGTTTCGCATTGCCGTCGTTACATGAAAACTTTGGCATGGCCATAGTCGAAGCGATGCAACAAGGCCTTCCCTGTGTGATCTCCAAGCATGTTTATATTTGCAGCGAGTTAGAGCAGGGTGGTGCAGCGCTGGTATGCAACTACGATGACAAAGAGGTGTTTGCCTCGCTACGGAGATTGGCAGAAAGCCCTGAGCTCCGCGCCAAAATGTCGGCTGCGGCCATTCGTGTGGCGAAGACCTTTGAACCGGAGGTTTTAAAGCAGCGATACCTCGCCATGTTGCAGGTTATAACTCGAACGAGATGACAGAAACAGGCTTATGGACTTTAAACCAAGAGAGAGCAGCCGAGTCAGAAATGATCTTTTCGACAATCGGAAAGGCTTCGATTTAGGCCAATCGCGACCAGTTTTCGTTATTTGGTATTTATTGAAGAGCCTCATATTTCTCTCATCTTTCCCTTGGCCGTCACGATTCAAGTCATGGCTCTTGCGGTCGTTTGGCGCTGAGGTTGGACAAGGGGTTTATTGGAAACCACGAGTGAACATCCACATACCGTGGAAACTCAAGGTGGGGGATTACACCTGGGTAGGTGAAGAGGTTTGCATCATCAATTTTGCCCCCATAAGCATCGGCGCGAATTGTTGCCTTTCACAACGCAGTTTTCTTTGTTCCGGCAATCATGACTATCGCTCGCCGGACATGCAATATCGTCATGCTCCGATTGTTTTGGAGGATGGGGTTTGGGTTGGCGCGGGCTCATTTATCGGGCCGGGCGTAACCGTAGGTGCTGATGCGGTGATTACCGCCATGTCTTTGGCAAATCGATCGTTGGAAGGCGCCTGGGTTTACGCAGGGCAACCTTGCGCGCCCGTGCGGCGACGTTGGGAAAATTGATTCAGGCGAATTGCCGATACGTGTTCCGAAAAAAATGGGGACTCATTTTGTCCATTGGATTCAGGATATTACGGCGTTGGCGTGGCAAAACTGGCGAAGAAAAAGCTGCCCGCCATTGGCGATCTTATGGCCTGGTGGCATCGGCATCTGAAAAAATGCACTCTGCGGCAGGCGTCGCCAGTGGTTGCAATTACGGATGATTTTGTGCCGGTGCTGAGGCAATTCGGCGTGCTGCAAGAAAAAACCCTCGTGATTCGTAATGCCTCAGTGACGGCGGGAAAACAGACCAGAAGAGATTGTTTATTTTTTTCGCTTGCAGTATGTATATTATATGATATACGTACAGCATGCCGCGCTCCAAATCGCTCGATTCAGCCCTACACCGGAATTTCCTCCGCCAACTGGAAAAACTCTGGCCTGCCATCAAAGGCTCCATGGCGGAAATCCGCAAGCCCTGTATCCGCCCCAATTGTGCTGCTTGCGCTCGGGGCGGCAAACACCGGGCTTTCATCCTCTCCTTGACCGACCAGGGCCGCCGCCGTTGCATGTATGTGCCCGCTGACATGGTGCCACAGTTGCAATAGGCTCTGCGCAACGGCTTTGAGTTCGGCTTTGGACTTGACCCGGATTTGTCGCAAGAAGGTGTGCGCCATCCACCAAATTGAGCCACGATCCATGCCTGGGGGACCCCGGGCTTTTCATCAATGGAAGCCGTGATCACCGAGGGCGCTCCCGCCGCCGGAGTGGCTTCATTTTGCAATCGCGCTTCCTGATAGACCATCACTCAAGTTCAACGCCCGCTGGATAGCGTAAGGATTGTTCCCGGAATGGTATTGCAGCAGCAGGCGCGCTCGTTCCACCTCGCGCACCGGGGCGGCACGCGACGCGCTCAACGTTTCCAGACGTTTCAGTTCCTCAACCGCGAGGACCAGTGCCGGGAGCTTGGACTTTCCAGCCAAGTTCCCCACAACGTAGCAGACGATCAGCTTTCTGTAAACGTTTTAATGAAACGATGTACTAGTGTCGGCGCAGAAAGCGCATGATGGTGTCGCCGTGCTTGAGAAGCTTGGTTTCCTCCCATGCCGGCGGGAGGCTCAAAGTGTCGCGCTTGGTGTGGCCCAGGATGAAGAGACCGCCGGCCTGCAAAAGTTCCGGCAACGCTAGCTCATCCAGCAATTGTTGAGCCAGGGAGGTGGAGCGGCGGCCGATGTTCTTCTCCCCGTAGGGCGGGTCGGCCAGGATCAAATCGAATTGTTGACGTTCGCCGGCCAACTGCCGAATGGCGACGAAGGCGTCTTGCACGCGCAGGTGCAGGCTCTGGGGCGGCAAGCGCGCTTGCTCCAGATTCCGGTGGATGAATTGGGCGTGACGGCCGGATTTCTCGACGCATAGGGCCAGCACGGCGCCACGGCTCAGGCATTCCAAGCTCAATGCTCCCGTGCCGGCGAACAATTCCAGCACCCGCGCCCTTTGCACGCGCGGGCCGAGGCTGTTGAAGACGGCCTGCCGCACCAAGTCGGGCGTGGGCCGCACCGCAAAGCCCTTGGGCGCCTTCAAAAGGACGCCGCCGGCGCTGCCGCCAATGATGCGCATATCGAATCGCTCAGAGCCTTTCGCGTCCGCCGTAGCCCGTCTCCAACTCGTGCCAGAATTCGATGTCCTCCTCGTCCTTCTCCCAGCACAGGAAAACCTCCCGTCCCTCGCGCATGGCGGGGAAATCCAGTAAGCCGCGCCGGAGGTCCTTGACCTGAATCTGCCGCCGCCGGAATTCCTGGAGGACTTGCTGGCAGCGGGCCAGGGTTTTGATCAATTGATGGACAGGTTCGCCGCCGGCGTCATCGCCATGCTTGAGCAAAGCGGCCACGCGCTCGTCCAAAACGTGGAGGCGTTTCTGGAAAGTTTCCAGTTCCGTGAGCCATTGGCGCACCAACGGCAAGAGCGCGCGCGCCTCGTCGATGGTGTAATGTTTGGAGAAATGCACGTCGCCTCAGAGGCTGCCGCCGGAATACCGCTCAAATTTATGTTTGACATCCTCGTTGCCGTCGATGGCGAAGGATTTCTTCCAGGCCTCGACGGCTTTGTCGATTTGGTGCAGCGCCAGGTAAACCTCGCCCAGATGGTCCAGGACGGTGGGGTCCGGTTCGGGTGTATATTGGATCGCCTTGAGCAGTTGGGGCAAGGCTTGATGCGGTTGGTTGAGCTTGAAGAGCACCCAGCCCAGACTGTCAAGATAAGCCCCGTTTCTGGGCTCGAGGCTGACCGCCTTTTCGATCAAGCCGCGCGCGCGCGGCAATTCTTGGCCACGATCTGCCAGCATGTAGCCCAGGTAATTAAGCGCCTCGGCAAAATCCGGCGCCAGGACGATGCATTTTTGCAGGTATTCCTGCGCCTGCGGGTAAGCGTGGTCGCGCTCGCACGCCGCGCCCAATTGGAAGTAAAAGCGCTTGTCCAGCCGCGAAGGGTCGGCGGCCAAACCGATGACTTCCGCTTCCTTGAAATGGCGGATGGCTTCGGGAAAGCTTTTAATATGGGCGTAGATGACGCCGGTGTAAAACTCGCAGGCGAAAGTCTTGGCAAAGCGGCTGCGCACCTGCTCCAGAGTGTCAAAAGCCTCCCGGTCCCGGTGCAAGTCCAGTTGCACCAAAGCCAGGTCATAGTAAGCCTGTTCAATGGTCGGGTCCCCATGCAGCGCATTGACGAAGTCATCGGCCGCCTCGGCCAGATTGGTGGTTTCGCAGGCCAACTCCCCCAGGACAAACCAGGCCCGCGGATACGACGTCGGGTTGTCGCGAATGAGGGCCTGCAGGGCCTTGGTGGCATTGGTGCGGTCATCGGACTGGACGTAAAGTTCCGCTAACTCCCTTTGGAGGCTGTCGCGCGTAAGCGACGGTTCGGGAAAACCGGCCAGCAGTCGCGTATAAATATCGGCCGCTTTCTTTTCCTGGTTCATCCGCGCGTAATCCTCCGCCAAACGCTGCCAGAAGCGAATGTTGATTTTAATTTGGGCGCTACGATCCAGCAATGCGACGGCGCCAGCCTCAGCCTGGTCATCCTTGATTTTGATTTGGGCGATGCGATCCAGCAACGCGACGGCGCGCGCCTCAGCCGGATCATCTTTCGGTTGGTTCTTAAGATAAACGCCGTAGAGGTCCGCCACCGCCAGCAAAAGGGCGGCGTCGGGCCGAACCTGGCGGGCGGCGCGCTGGATGGTTTTCAAGGCATCGGCCCATTGCTTTTTTTGAACGAGGACAGCGAGGTGACTTTCGTAACCCTCCAGCTCGTCAGGATGCCTCTGGATGGCCAACTTGCTGGTAGCCAGGGCCTGGCTGATGTGGTTGGCCTGAAGCTGCACGCGGGCCAGCGAGCTCAACACCATCGTCGAGGCGTTGGCACGGCTGGCGGACTTGGCCAAAACCCTCAAGGCTCTCTCTGTCTCCTTGTCTTGCAGAAGTTGCCCGGCCACCTGGATGGCCAGTCGTTCGTTGGATGGATCGGCCAGCGCGGCAGCCTCCCACTGCTTCAGCGTGCCGGCGGCGTCGTTATTGTCTAAGTAACTTTCGCCGGCGGCGTAGTGAGCAAAGGCGTCGGGCTCGCCGGTCACCAGTTGCAACCGGGGCGACGCGATGCCGAGCCGATCCGACGTCGCGGGCGAACGGCGGGGAGCTGTGGAGCAACTCGGCAGCAACAAGCCGGACAGCCCGAAAACAACAATGAAATGAAATGACTTCATGCCTTGCGCGGCGGCCCCAAATGACCGCCTTCGACGCGCTGGCGGGTTGCCTCGGCAACCCCAAAGGCCCAAGACTACCCCCGGCTTACTTCTGCCAGGTGCGTTTTTTGTGGCGATTGGCGCGCAGCTTTTTGCGGCGTTTATGTTTATTTATTTTGCTTTTGCGTCGTTTCTTTAATGATCCCATAATTATGTGTTCATATCTGCGGAGTTAATATACCACCTTATTCAAAGGATATTCAATAATTCCTTCGGCCCCGGCCGCTTTGAGTTGCGGAATCAATTCCCGCACCACTTTCTGGTCGATGATCGTTTCCACGGCCACCCACCCAGTTTGGCTCAAGTTAGAGATGGTGGGATTGCGCAAGGCGGGCAAGGTCTTCAGCAGCGAAGCCAGGTCCTTCTCTTGCAGGTTCATTTTCAACCCGACTTTGCTTTCCGCCTCTAACGCGCCCCGGAGCAAGAGCGCCAGGGTCTCGATCTTGTTCCGTTTCCAGGCATCTTTCCAAGACGCGTGGTTGGCAATCAGCCGCGGGGTTGAAACCAGCAAGGTATCGACGATGCGCAGGTTGTTGGCACGCAAGGACGAGCCGGTCTCGGTGATTTCGACTATCGCATCGACCAGTTCATGCGCCTTGACCTCGGTCGCGCCCCAGGAAAATTCCACTTCGGCCTTGACGCCGTGCTGGCGCAGGTAGCGTTTGGTCAGGTGGACGACTTCGGTGGCGATGCGTTTGCCCTGCAAATCCTTCGGGGAATGAATGGGGGAATTCTCCGGCACGGCCAAGACCCAGCGGGCGGGCTGGCTGGTGGCCTTGCTGAATTGGAACTCGCCGACTTCATGCACCTTGGAGCCGTTTTCGACGATCCAATCGTGGCCGGTCAGGCCACAATCCAGGTAGCCATGCTCGACATAGCGGCTGATTTCCTGCGCGCGAATGAGCCGGATCATCAGGTGTTCGTCATCGACATAAGGCACATACGAACGGCTGCTGACCTGAATATGGAAGCCAGCCTTGGCCATTTTGGCCAGGGCGGCCTCCTGCAAACTGCCCTTGGGCAACCCCAATTTTAGAATCTCTTTATGATTCATTGCGTTTCGCTTCTCATTCGGTCTGGGCACGCGCCTCATTTCGGGCCGAGGCCTTGACTCTCGTGACCTGGGAGATGTTCCATTGCCGGCACGGCAAAGCCAACTTTTTCTTTTTCGTTCTCATTGGATTCACGTGTCTTTGCCGGGATCGGGTTGCCACGTGGTTTGCCGGCCTTGCGTGCGGATGCGGCCCCGTGCCAAGGCGCCGATGACCGCCGGATACACCTTCCGTTCCATTTCCTGAATTCTGGCGTGCAGACTATCCGGCGTGTCGCCGGGCAGCACGGGCACTGTTTCCTGGGCGATGATCGGGCCGGTGTCGATGCCCTGATCGACAAAATGAACCGTCACCCCGGTCATTTTGGCGCCGTAATCAAGCGCTTGTTTCCACGCTTCCAACCCCGGGAAAGCCGGCAGAAGCGCGGGGTGGATGTTCACCACTTTTTGGGCAAAGGCGCGCAGCAACTCCCCCTTGAGAATTCGCATAAAGCCCGCCAACACCACCAAATCCACTTCCGCCTGGCGCAATGCCTCCAGGAACGCCGTCTCGGCTGCTTCGTCCAATTTGGTGCGGAACTGGCCCGGAGGGATAAACCGCGATGGCACTCCGCGTTCCCGCGCCTGGGCCAGAATGCCCGCGTTTTCCACATCGCTCAGAACCAGCGCGACACGGGCGGGAATGGCTCCCGCCGCACAGGCGTCGGCGATGGCGGCGGCGTTAGAGCCTTTGCCCGAGCCAAGGATGCCGAGACGAAAGAGACGTTCTTCGCGCATCGGCTCAAAGCTGGAGCGCTTGCGCCACCAGATCGCCCACCTGTGACGTTGTGTAGCCCATTTTGCCGGCCGCCAGGCTCTTGATTTTTTCGCGTGTAACCTTGACGACGGCCGCCTCGATGGCTTGCGCGGCTTTATGCTCACCCAGAAAATCCAGCATCATCTGTCCGGCGCAAATTGCCGCCAGCGGGTTGATCACACCTTGGCCGGTGTACTTGGGCGCGCTGCCCCCGATTGGCTCGAACATGCTGGCGCCTTCGGGATTGATGTTGCCGCCGGCCGCGATGCCCATCCCTCCTTGTATCATCGCTCCCAAATCAGTGATGATGTCCCCGAACATGTTGTCGGTCACGATGACATCGAACCACTCCGGGTTCTTGACAAACCACATCGTGGTGGCATCGACGTGCGCATAATCGCGTCTGACATCCTCGAAGTCCTTTTGCCCGACGGCATGGAACGCGCGCTCCCATAAATCGAAGGCGAACGTGAGCACGTTGGTCTTGCCGCACAGGGTCAATTGCGACTTCTTGCCGGCGTCAAGGTCTTCGGTCTTCAAACCCCGCCAAGGCTGGCCGCCGCGCCGTTGCCGGGCCAATTCAAAAGCGAAGCGCAAGCAACGCTCCACCCCCCGCCGCGTATTAACGCTCTCCTGAATGGCGATCTCGTTGGCCGTGCCTTTGAAAACGAAGCCGCCGGACCCGGTGTAAAGCCCTTCGTTATTTTCCCGCACCACCACAAAATCAATGTCCTCCGGCTGCTTGTCTTTGAGCGGGCAGAAGCGTTGGTCGTAAAGCTTGACCGGGCGCAGGTTGATATATTGCTCCAGCTCGAAGCGCAGCCGGAGCAGGATGCCCTTCTCCAAAATGCCCGGTTTGACCTCGGGATGCCCGATGGCGCCTAGGAGAATGGCCGGAAACCGGCTCAACTCCTCCACCACGCTATCCGGCAGGGCTTCTTTCGTGCGGAGGTAGCGCGCGCCGCCCAAGTCGTAATGCGAGTAATTGAGTTTCAGATTGAATCTCTGGCCGGCGGCGTCAAGCACCTTGATGGCTTCGCGGATGACTTCCGGCCCCGTGCCGTCGCCGGCGATAACTGCGATGGGATAAGATTTCATTCAGCAGGAGAAATAGTTTTCCACCGCGCCCATTTTGGAAAGCAAGAAAATTATAAAAATAGCCTTTAAATGCTCGAACATTCCGCCGTCCTCTTCCATTTTTCATACTCATAATCACAATCACAATCTCCACCGCACAAGTGTACTTTCCCTAAATGAGTGGTTATCCGTGTTTTGCCTTCTCCGCGTACGGTGGTGTTTTGAGCCTTGAATTTTGAGCATTGAACCCTGAACTTTTGCAGTTTTTGAATCCCGCAGGTTTGATTTGGTTTGATTTGGTTTGATTAGCCCGGCCGAGTGCAATTTCGGCCTTGGCACTAACATAAGCATCTCCATTAGGATGGTCTTGTTTCGGTTCGAACCTGAGTTCAACCGGTTGATTCCGGGGAGCGCACGCGCCCTCGCGTGCAGCGGGTCGCGCCTCGCGGCCCGCATCAGCGCCGTCCGGCAATCCAGAAGCGTCCGCTCTGTGAGTGGGCATATCCGGGTTTGACGGGGTTTGACTGAGTTTGACTGGTTTGACTAAGTCATTCATAATCGTAATCCAAAAAAACCCGCCGAACTCCATTTTGCCCCCGTGCAACTCCGTGTGCCATAGGTACTTCCCCCTCACAGGTTTGATTTGGTTTGATTTGGTTTGATTGGACTTCATTCGGTTTGACCGGGTTTGGCTGCGCGCTTGCGCTGTGGCTCGGCTGCTTCATCCTTCAGCCTTCAGCCTTGTCCTGGCCCGCCCCGCAGGTTTGATTTGGTTTGATTAGCCTTGATTCGGTTTGATTCGAGGCTTGATCCAGCCACATATGTCCTTTTGTCTTTTTCGTCCCTCTCCATCTGGGCCATCAGGATTAGCTCCCCAGGAACGTCTGGCTTTTGAGAGTCTTCTCGCATCTCGCGCGGTCACCGGGCCATTTTCCCAAGGCCAGTCTTCGATATTCCCTTCTAATAGGTCTCATAATACCATAATCCCATCAAAGACGATGTGCGTCAAGTGTAGTGGCAACACCAAAATGTAAAGCTCGCCAAGCACTCACGGCAGCGTTTTCCGATGCATCATCCTCAAACATTCATTTACCTTTTTTCACTCCCCCAACATTCCCCTGCCCTTTCCTTTTTATTCCATCATCGGCGCCCTGCTTGCGGCTCGTCGCGTTCCCGCAAGGCGGCCCCACTACCCACTGTTCATCAGTGTTTAGGCGGGGAAGTCGGAGGAACGGCACCGGAAGTGGGCGCCTGCCCCGGCACAGGACCGTTGTCGAACGGTTGAATGATATTCGTCGAGCCGATACTCCCTCCGTTATCCCTGCCAGCGTCCGCGATCATTAACTTGGTCTGGTCTAATTGCCACCGGAGCAATTGTCTTTGCACCGGTACCACGTCGCCCACGTCGCGACCGACTGTCCAAGCCTCGCCACCATGGAGTGTTTTCATTCGAATGACGCTCACGACAGGCAGCACAGCGTCCAGTGTGCCCTGCACGGCCTCGAAAGTCGTCTCGTACAGGCCTTGGCCAAGCTGGGTGACAGAAAGGTTCCAATCCGCCGCCCCACGCATGCCAGCCACGCCGCAGAAAGTCGTGATCTCATACCTGGAATTAGCCGAGAACTTGGTGACGTGGCCTAAAGCGGAGCCGGCTTGGAGGCGAAGCATTGTCTCGGTGTCCCCTTGGTTTTGCGGGCCGATGCAATCCATTTTATCGAGAACCAGCGTGGTATCGGCTGACACGCGCACGATTGAGGCAACGCCATTAACATTTAGGTAAACGTAAGAATCGGGGCCGGTGGTAATCGTCACGCCCGCTTCCAACGCCATGTTTGTCCTAAGATCGTGCGACTTTCCTTCAAAGGAATAGCTCGCCTGGCCGTGGACTGTTCGGACCAAGGCGCTGCCTGGCACTCGGCCTGCTTCATCCGATTTAAGAGTGGAAACACCGGCCAGCGCAAAAACAAGAAGATGCGCCACAACGGTCGGAAGTCTTTGCATAGTAGAATTCACGGTGTCGCAATGAAAGTCTCAATTTCGTCGCAAAGTCAAGCGGAACAATCATTGCCTGCCCCTTATGCCCAGGGTCATT
>PLIU01000177.1 GCA_003140095.1 Verrucomicrobiales bacterium
ACCGTGGTCGTGGGCGACGCCCTCGCCCAAACCTATCCGCTGCCCATGCCGGGGGAAGCTCATGCGGGGGCGGAAATCTATCGCGCCAACGGCTGCGCGGCCTGCCACACCGAAATGGTTCGCCCGCCCGATCTTGGTTCGGATCTTCAACGCCATTGGGGCGCGCGCCGCAGCCTGGCGGAAGACTATCTCTTCGAGCAGCCGGTGATGCTGGGTTCGCAACGCATCGGCCCCGACTTGGCCAATTTCGGCCGGCGCTCGGACACCAACGGCATTTACCTGCGCCTCTATGATCCCGGCTTGATCACGCGCGGCTCTGTCATGCCGCCTTATCGTTTTCTCTTCGAGACCCGCAAGATCGTACTCTTTCCCTCGCCCGAAGCTCTCGTTCTGCCCGATCAGGACGCGCCGCCGGCAGGCTTCGAAATTGTCCCGCGTCCTCCAGCCCGCGCGCTGGCTGCCTATTTGTTGAACCTGCGCCAGGACGGCTATCTCTTTGCAGCGCCGCCGCCGCCCTTGCCAAAAACAAACGCCGTTCCGACGAACGCCATTCCAACCAACGCCGTTCCGGCCGCCGTCAAGCCCGTCGCGAAATGAACCCTGACGAGCCAAAGAGAACTGTCCATCAGAACCGCCCCGAGCCGGTGGCCGGGCGTTCGAGCGTTCCAATGTGGCTCATCGTGGTCTTCGGCCTCCTGTTTTATTGGAGCCAGCTTTTCCTGGCCGAAAATGCAGGCGGCTTTAGCAAGGACGTTTACCATCCCTACACTTCGTACGATGACGTGGCCTTTGCCAACCCGCAGGATCCAGAAGCGAAACGGCGTGCCGAAGGCCGCCGAGTTTTCATGACGACCTGCTACGCCTGCCATCTGGAAAGCGGCTTGGGCAAGGAAGGCACCGCCCCGCCCTTGGTTGGCTCCGATTGGGTGCTGGCTCCGGGCGCCAATCGCATCGCCCACATCGTTTTGTACGGCTTGACTGGGCCGATCAACGTCAAGGGCCAGGAATGGAACCTGACCATGCTCCCCTGGCGTGAAACCTATTCCGACGAACAAATCGCCGCTGTGCTCACATACATCCGCTCACAATGGGGCAACAAGGCCGGGCCGGTCGATCCTCAAGTGGTCAAGGCCGCGCGCGCGGAAGCGCGCCCCAACTATGAATCCTCCGAGGAGTTGTTGAAATTGCCGGTGCAGTGAGGAGGGCGTCGCCGTCAGGTTTGAAACAACTCCGCCTCCAACGGCTTGTCTTTCCTAAACCTGCTTACGCCGAGAATGGTGAATCCGATGACATGGCCGCTGCTGTCCGCGCGTTCCATCACGGCATCATGCTGGGTTCTTTCATATAATCGTCGGCATCCGAAAACCTCACCTCGAGATAATCAGCTTCCGCATCGAACCAAACCTTTACTTTATCGGCCATAACCATAAATCTTCTCCGGTTTTGGGTTTGTGAGTCAGCCCAGCTTCGCCAGTTCCGGCCAGAGCAATGCCCCCATCCGCGACCCTTTCTCGAAGCAATCCAAACTGAATTTTTCGTTCGGCGAATGGGCGTTGTCGTCCGGCAGCGCCAGGCCAAGCAGGACGCATTCGGCCCCCAATACCTTCTTGAACTGCGTCACAATCGGGATCGATCCTCCTTCGCGCATCGAAATTGGCTCGTGTCCAAAGGCCTCTTTCAACGTCCGCAACGCCGCCTGCGCCAGCGGGCTGGTCGGCGACATCATATACGGCTCCGCCCCGTGGCCGGCGGTGACTTCCATTTTCACCGTTGGTGGACAAAGCTCCTTCAATCTTTTCATGATGAGCTTTTGAATCCGGTCCGGCTCCTGGTCCGCCACCAGCCGGAAGGTCAGCTTGGCCCGCGCCCATGACGGCACGATGGTCTTGCTGCCTTCGCCCTGATAACCGCTGGTCAGGCCGTTGATCTCAATCGTGGGCCGCGCGCTGCGCTGCTCCACAAACGTGTAGCCGCGCTCGCCGAACAACTTGGGCACCCCCAGGAATTTGCGATACTGCGCCTCGGTCATGGGAATGCGCGCCGCCTGCTGGCGTTCGTAAGCGGAGAGCTTCGCCACGCTGTCGTAAAAGCCGGGAATGTTGACGCGCCCGTTTTTGTCCCGCAATTGCGCCAGCATCTGGCACAGCGCCATGGCCGGATTGTCCACCGTCCCGCCAAAAATGCCCGAATGCAAATCACGCGACGGCCCTCGCAGAAGGATCTCGCACGCAAAGATGCCCCGCAAGGCGTAGGTCAGCGCCGGATGTTTCAAACTCGGCATGCCGGTGTCGGAAATGACCACGGCGCGGCAGGCCAGTTCCTTCCGGTTCGCCTGCAAAAATTCCTCCAAATTTTTGCTGCCGACTTCCTCCTCGCCTTCGATGATAAAAGTCAAGTCGCACGGAAGCTCGGTGTTGGTTTTCAGGTAGGCTTCGACGGCTATCAAGTGCGCGAGGTTTTGGCCCTTGTTGTCGCACGCGCCGCGCGCGAACAGCGAACGGCCTTCCAGCCGCGGCTCAAAGGGCGGACTCTTCCAAAGCTCGAACGGCTCCGCCGGCTGCACGTCGTAATGGCCATAGACCAAGTAAGGCGGCTTGCCGGTGCGCCTGGTCCTGGCCACCACCACCGGATGTCCTGCGGTCGGGCGCACTTCGGCCTCCAGGCCGATCTGACGGCAATGATTGGCAAGCCATTCCGCGCACGCGGCCATGTCGGCGCGGTGCTCCGGCTGGGCGGAGACGCTGGGAAAGCGCAGATACTGGCAGAGTTCATCGACAAAACGCTTCTGGTTATCCTCGATGTATTGCAACACGGCATTCATGGCATTTTTTTCGGCAAGTTATAACGCCCAACTCGGTTCGATCTCGGCATCCACCGCGATTTCCCCCAAGCCGGCCATCCACTTGCGCTCGGCCAAAATACCGATCATGGCGGCGTTGTCAGTTGAAAACTTGCGGTCCGACAGCCGGCATCTCAACCCGGCCTCCTGGCAGGCCGCTGCCAATTGCCGGCGCAACGCGCTGTTGCACGCCACCCCGCCCGAAGCCGTCACGCAGCGCCGCCCCAGACGCCGGGCCGCGCGCACCGTCTTGGCCACCAGCACATCGACGATGGCCGCCTGCGCGCTCGCGCACAGATCGCGCAATGTTTGAGGATCGTCCGGCAGCGCGGGGTTCTTCTCCAAAAAATACCGGACTGAAGTCTTCAGGCCCGCGAAGCTAAAGTCGTCGTTCGCCTCGTTGAGCATGGGCCGGGGAAACGAGTAGGCTTTTGGATTTCCTGCCGCCGCCAGGCGGTCGATTTCCGGTCCCGCCGGATAAGCCAGGCCCATGAGTTTGCCGGTCTTGTCGAAACATTCCCCGGCCGCGTCGTCCAGCGTGGAGCCGAGCACACGATGCCGGAACATCTCTTCGACCAACACCAGCAGAGTATGGCCGCCGCTGACAATAAGAGAAACCGACGCTTCAAACTGCGTGAAATCAGCCCGTGGCGGATCGGTGAGGATCCACGGTGAATACAAATGCGCCTCGTGATGATGAACGCCGAGCATGGGTTTGCGCAAACTGAACGCCAGAGCCTCCGCCGCCTTGAGGCCGGCCAGGAGCGCGTTGGGCAGGCCGGGACCCCGTGTCGCCGCCACCGCGTCCAATTCCGCCACCGTCACATGGGCTTCGCGCAACGCCTGTCTGGCCACCGGCATGAGATTGCGCAAATGTTCGCGTGTGGCCAACTCCGGCACCACCCCGCCGTATTCGGCGTGAATGGCCGTCTGCGACGAAATGACATTGGACAAGATGCAGCCATCGCGCACCACCGCCGCGCTGGTTTCATCGCAAGAGGTCTCGATGGCAACGAGCGTCATGTTAGAGTGTTCGTTCTCATGCGCCGATTCTGACACATCTCCAGTCAGAGCAAAACTTATTAGGAAGGAATTCACCCAAAGCGGCTTTACTCAGGGAAAAATATTTGCCAGCTTGCTCTTTTGAATCTGAAATGTCGTCGCCCCTCAATTTGACCAGGCTGAAAGTCCTGCCGCTGGCGCAACGCCGGAGCCTGGCGCGCCTGGAGGACATTCTAGTTGACCCTGACGCCGCGCCTCCGCCGTGTTCGGAGCCGAATCTGGCCCTCATCCGGCAGTGCGTCCGCGACATCGCGCAGGCTCGCGCCAAGAACGCCGTCGTCATGCTTATTTACGGCGCGCACCTGATCAAAAACGGCGCCGCGTTGATCCTCATTCGCCTGCTGCAAAAGAATGGGATCACCCATCTCGCCACCAACGGCGCCGGCGCGATCCATGACTGGGAATTCGCGTTTTGCGGCCGTTCGACCGAAAGCGTCAGAGAAAACGTGGCCACCGGCACTTTCGGAACCTGGGCGGAAACGGGCCGCAACCTGCATCTGGCGCTGCTGGCCGGCGCTTTGGACGGGGATGGTTTTGGCCGGGCGCTCGGAAAATTTACCGCGCAGGATGGCGTCACGTTGCCGCCTGTCGAATCGCTTGAGGCCGCATTGCGAGCCGCGCCTGCCCACGAACTGGCGCCCGCGCGGGCCGAACTGTTGCAGGCCATGCGCGTGCATCAGCTTGCGGCGGGACGCCATACCGTGACCCATTCGCACAAGGAAGCCAGCGTGCTGGCGCAAAGTTTCAAGTTGAACGTGCCGTTGACCATCCATCCCGGCATCGGCTACGACATCATTTCCAATCATCCCATGTTCAACGGCGCGGCCATTGGCCGGGCGGCGGAAATGGATTTCCGGGTCTTTGGGGGCGCGGTGGAGGACTTGGATGGCGGAGTGGTCTTGTCGGTCGGCTCGGCCATCATGGGGCCGCAAGTTTTCGAGAAGAGCCTCAGTTGCGTCAACAATTTAAGACTGCAAGCGGGCCGGCCCATTGTCAGCGGGCTTAACCTGTACGTGGTCGATCTGCAGGACGGCGGACGCTGGGATTGGACGCAAGGCGAGCCGCCCAAGGACAATCCGGCTTATTATTTGCGTTTCTGCAAAAGCTACTCTCGCATGGGCGGCGCGATGCGCTACCTGCAAATCGACAACGTCCTCTTTCTGTCCCATTTGCTGCGCGAATTGGGGAACTGAGAGGGAAGCGGCGGCTTGGTTTTTGTCGGATTTTGCCTCGCGCGGGTATTTAATAAATGAGATGCAATTAAAGTCCGACGCCCAGCTTCTTCGCGAATATGCCGAACACGGCACGGAGGCCGCGTTCACGGAAATCGTCACCCGGCACACAAACCTTGTCTATTCCGCCGCCTTGCGGCAAGTGGACTCGCCGGACATCGCCGCCGAACTTGCCCAATGCGTCTTCATCGATCTGGCTCAAGGGGCGCGATCCTTGTCCAGGCGGCTGGCCGAGAATGCATCGCTGGCGGGCTGGCTTTGCCGCAGCGCGCGCAACGTCTCCCTCAACCTCCGGCGGGATGAATTCCGCCGGCATTCCCGCGAAAGACTGGCTATGGAAGACCTCAATCCACTTTCCGAAACCGCGCCTGACTGGGAGCGGCTGCGTGCCGTGCTCGACGCTGCCATGTCCGAACTGGACGAGTGTGACTACGACGCGCTGGTGATGCGATTTTTCAGAAACCAGGATTTGCGCTCCGTTGGCCGGGCGCTCGGCGTGAGCGATGACACCGCTCAAAAACGAGTTTCGCGCGCGCTGGACAAACTGCGCGACCATCTGAACCGGCGCGGAATCACGACCACCGCCGCCGCGCTTTCCATCGTTCTTTCCGCCCATGCCGTCCAAGCCGCGCCCGTTGGATTGGCCGTTTCTATTTCAACCGCGGCCGCGCTTGCCCGCGCGGCCGTCAACACTTCAACCGCCATTGCCTTCACCAAAAATATTGCCATGACTACACTACAAAAAGCACTCCTCGCCACCACGCTCGCCGCCGCCGTTGGAACCGGAATCTACGAAGCGCGCCGGGCTTCTCACTTGCAAGAGCAGACGATCGCGCTGCGCTTGCAGGAGGACGCGCTGGCCGCCCAATTGCAGCAAGAACGCGACGCCGCCTCGAACCAACTGGCGGCCGCTCGACAACAAAGTGGCCGATCCAAAAGCGACCTGTCGGAACTTCTCAAGCTGCGCGCCGAAGTGGGAAAATTGCGCGGCGATGCTCGGGAACTCGCGCGGCTTAAGGCCGGGGCAGCTTCGCCGGCGGACGATCCGACCGCCTCCGAATTGAGTTCCTGGCTCTCTCGCGTTAAGAAACTCAAAGATCGGGTTGATCAATCGCCAGTCCAGCGCATTCCTGAATTCCAATTCCTTACGGACCAAGACTGGCTCGATGCCGTGAGGCAGACCAAGCAACTGGAAACCGACGCCGATTTTGCCCAGGCTTTGAGCGCGTTGCGCAGTTCCGCCAGAAGCGAATTTGCCAGTGCCGTCAAGGACGCCCTCGCCAGCTATGCCCAGGCCAACAACGGCCAGTTGCCCGCCGATCTCTCCCAACTTCAACCTTACTTCGCCTCGGGCGTCGATGATTCTGTCCTGCAGGGTTATCAATTCGCACAGCCAGGAACCGTGACGTCCAAACCACCTGATTCATTGGTTGATCAAGACGGCAATTTTTATGCGACTCGGATGCAGGTGACCCTCAATGGCATCTCTATTTCGACTGAGGGCGAAGATTCTTTGCATCAGGCGATTCAGGCGTTCATGGCCGCGAACAATGGTGCGAGCCTGACGGATCCAAGCCAACTGTTGCCCTACGTTCAGACGCCAGCCGAAAAAGAAGCGCTCCAAAAGGTGATCCAATTCACCACCGCCGCGAGGTGATGTGCCCGGCGCCAGCTTGAGTTGGAGACGAACGATCACCCGCAGGGATCATGGAAAGCGGAAACACCTGCCGCTATTCTTTTCTGGTTTCCACGGCCGCGTTGTCAGCGTCAAAGAAACGCTTCATCTTCCAGAGCACGAAGGACCCCATCGATATGGCGCAGACCGCCATGGCCAGACCGATGGCGATATCGGCCATTTTGTCCGACTGGACGAACCGCAACGGGTAAAGAAATCCGCCAATGCCGGTCAACACCAAAAAAGCGGTCCCCACTCGCACAGCCAGCAGGCCCCCGGCCGCCAATTTCCAGTAGAAAAGACCCGCCGCCAAACCCGCCGCAAACGCCACGAACGTCCACACGGAAACCTGGAACGCAAATCCGCCCGCATTCCGGCGCAACGCCTCGGCCGCCGCCGCCATGCAACCCAGCGCCACGGCCGTCGATCCCAGCACGATTTTATAAAAGCCGCCGGAAAGGGCGGCCTCGGGTTGTGGCATCATCTCGACCTCGGTTATGTTCAGAGCTTCCTTCGCCTTCATCATATCTCTCTCCTTCACCATACCCCAATTTTGCCTCCAGCGCGCCATAAATGAGCATGAATCAGGATTCTATTCCATTGGAACCCTTTTCCCTGTAGCCTGAATGGGCAGGATCCATTTTGGAGTTTTATTGTCGTTTTATGTTGCGCAAGAACAATTCGAACAATGCGGGCAGACGTTTGGGCGGCTTCTTCTCACTTCCTCTGGCCATGGCAATGCTTATTTTGGGGGCGAGCATTCCGGCTTCCGCTCTCACCACCAACGAAGTCAACATCATGGTGGACTCGTACAGCAAAGCTTTTTATGCGGTCAAGGGCGAGAATGGTTATTTCAAGAATGAGCAGACGGGTGGAACCGTGGACTTTTGGAAGGAGGCGGAGGAAATCGAGACCGTCCTGGATGCCTATGAGTGGACCAGCAACGCGGCCTATAAGACCATGATCACCAGCCTGCTGAATGGATTCAAGAAAAGCAACGGCGCCACGTGGTCAACGAACATCTACAATGATGATTGCATGTGGGCATCCATTGCCTTTGCCAGAGGCTACCTGGATACCGGCAACGCGCGCTTTAGAACGGTGGCAAAGGCTAATTTTGACATGGTCTATGCCCGCGCCTGGGACGATCAGCTTGGGGGTGGTTTGTGGTGGACGACACAGAAGACCACGAAGAACGCCTGTGTCAACGGGCCGGGAGCCATCGCCGCCTATTTACTTTATCGATGTTTAGGCGATTCCGCGTACTTGACTAAAGCCGGCCAAATCTATGATTGGGAACGGACAAATCTGTTCGTGGCCGAGACGGGAAAAATCTTTGACGCCGAACGCACCAAGGGAATGCCGCACGGCGGAGCCACAACCTATAACCAAGGCACTTTCATCGGCGCGGCCAATTATCTTGGACGAACGAACGATGCCATGTTGGCCGCGGATTATACGATGCGCAGGATGAGCACCGACGGGATTCTTCCGCAATACGGCCAGACGGGCAACAATTCCGGTTTCAACGCGATTTTCATTCGCTGGCTGGTCCCATTCATGAAGGATCGAGGGCTGCAAGGCAGGTATCAATCATGGTTGCGGCAAAACGCCGATGCCGCCTGGAATGTGCGGCGCACATCGGACAATTTATCGTGGTGTCAGTGGCGGGAACAGACCCCGCTGGGAACCAACCTATGTTCCTGGGGTTGTATTTCCTCGGTCGAATCGCTCCTGGCGGTATTCCCGGCTCAAACGACATCGCCAAAATAGGCCATGTTCATTCCGACCCGAACTCCTCCGCCCTTCAGGTGCCCTTTTCCTCCAGAATTTCAATGCCGTTGATCTTGGCGTTCTTATCCGGGCTGGCGGGAGACGCGCTCACGCGCACCACGATGTTCCCGCGGGCATCGGGCGTGATGTGGGAAAAATTCTTGACTATAGCCTTGTTGAGGCCGCCGGCGGCGGTGAAAATGTCGAAGTCCTCCAACACAGGCTGGCCGTTGATCTGAATATTTTCCAGCCGCTTCCCGGCGGCGTTGTCAAAAATTTCCGCGAAATGCAATCGGACGCGGTACTGCCGTCCCTTCGGTACAACGAAGCTGTAGGCGAAATCCTGGGCATAACGTTCGCTTTGATAAATGGCTTCGGGCGCGGCGTTGGAGGCGCTCACATCGATTCTGGAGTCATTATAGTTGACACTCCCGCAGGCCATGTTCGGGTCCGGCTGGAATGGGCCGGCCTGTTCTTCGCTCCCGCAAATAATCCGAATGGGCAGCGGCAAAACGACGGGTTTGTCCGAGGCTGGTGTCGGCAGCGCGTCGTAATGGAAATCCGCCGGCATGGTCGCGGGCGGGCGGTTTTCCGGGGCGCGGCCCCAATTGGTATTGGGCTTCGGCCCCATGGCCAGGCGGAGCGTTCCGCCGGCTACAATCTCCTCGTGCCGCAGCCACGCCCGGTTCAGCGGCTGCCCGTTGAGCGTGGCGGACTGGATGTAAATGTTTTCCGGTCCGTTGTTTTCGGCCAGCACGGTGAAGGTGTGGCCTTGATACTTGTCGGCATCCAAATGCAGCGCCGCTTTGCTCACCACCGGGCTGCCGATGGCATAGACGCCGCTGTCCGGATTCATTGGATAAAAGCCCAGCGCGCTGAACACGTACCAAGCGCCCATCTGCCCGCAATCCGCGTTGCCGCACTGCCCGGCCGGCGTGTCGTTGTACGTGGCCGCCATGACCTGGCGGATGCGCTGCTGCGTTTTGCAGGGCGCGCCCGCGCAATCATAAAGGTAAGCGACGTGATGACACTGCTCATCTCCTTGCGAGTATTGGCCGATTAACCCGCTGATGTCCGGAATGTCCGTCTTAATCGTCGATCGGCCGTGAACAGGGAATCCAGCTTCTGTATGAACGGTTGGTCGCCGCCGTAAAGGGCGATCATGCCGGGGACATCCTGCTGCGCGCCGAAGGCGTACTGCCAGGCATCGGCCTCCGTGTATTCGTCGCCGACCAGCGCGTTGCTGACGAAGGGAGCGCGCCAGGCGCCATTGGCCTTGCGACCGCGGAAAAAACGCACGGTGCCGTCGAACAAGTTGCGGTAGTTGGCCGCCCGCTGGTAAAACATGCGCGCGTCCTCCTTGTGTCCCAACGCCTCGGCCATGCGCGCCAGACACCAATCGTCGAAGGAATACTCAATGGTCTTGGAAGCCGCTTCTGCGTGCGGTTTGGAGGCGACGTAGCCCAGTTTCCGGTAGGTGTCCAGGCCGTTGCGATCCTGCATGGCCGTATCACGCATCGCCTGATAAGCCGCTTCCGCATCGAAACCGCGGAAGCCCTTCAAGTAAGCATCCGCGATGACCGCCACCGAATGGTAGCCGATCATGCACCAGGTCTCGTTGCCCCACAACGGCCAGATTGGGGTCGTGTGCTGGCCATTTTGCCGATATTCCGCCAGCAGCGTTTGAATGATGTCATCCACTCGGCGCGGCTGCAGGATCGTCAGCAACGGATTCTCCGCCCGGTAAGTGTCCCATAGGGAAAAGGTCGTGTAGTTTTGAAAGCCTTCCCCCGCATGGTTCTGCTTATCCATCCCGCGATAGCTCCCGTCCACGTCATTGAAGAGCACCGGCGCCAGGCAACTCAGATACAGGTTGGCGTAAAACGTCGTCCGAATATGGGGGTCGAACGACTCCACCTCCGCCGCGTTGAACACATTCTTCCACGCCGCAACGGCGCCGGCGCGGACGCCGTCAAAGTCCCAGGAGGGGATTTCAGCCGCCAGGTTTTTCCGGGCGCCATCGATGCCGGTGCCGGAAATGCCGACTTTGACCAGGATTATTTCATCCGCGGCGGTGGCGTAATTGAAGGCCGCCTTCATGCCCTTCCCCTTGCCGGCGCTAGTGTTCGCCGCCATACGTCGGCCGTTGCGCTCCAGCACAACCGATGCGAACGGCTTTGAGAATTGCATGACAAAATAGACCGCGCGTTTGCCACCCCAACCGTCGGAAAAGCGGTAGCCGCTGACGGTCGTGTCGTTCTCGACCGTCAATGAGGTATCGAAGGGGTCGTTGCCCACGCCGTGAGCCAGATCGAGAATGATGTGCGCCTTATCCACCGCCGGAAACGTGTATTTGTGAAAGCCGCACCGGGCCGTGGCGGCCAGTTCCACCGCGACCTTCGGATCGTCCAGGAAAACGCGGTAAACCCCCGGCGTGGCCTCTTCCCGGGCGTGCGAAAAGCGCGACCGGTAGCCGTCGGGATTGAAGGCAATCTTCCCCACGGTCGGCATCAGGAGAATATCGCCCAGGCAACCGCAGCCCGTTCCGCTCAGATGGGTGTGACTGAACCCGACAATGGCGGAGTCGGAGTAATGATAGCCCGAACAGCCGTCCCACCCTTCGATAGGCGTGTCGGGACTGAGTTGGACCATGCCGAAAGGCACGGTGGCGCCGGGGTAGGTGTGGCCGTGATCGGCGGTTCCGACCATTGGCAGTGCCTCGTCAACCGGGTCTGGCAGCGCCAAGGCGCGGGCCGCCAGCAGGCAAATTCCAGCGAGCACGGCGATGAGATTTCGTGTCCTCATAAAAGCCATCATGATCGATCCATTTACGATTGCAGACAGGATGCGGGCCACCCGCGGCGGTCATAATTCTGCTCCTCAAGAGAATCGTCTCTTTCCTTCATAAGTTAATCTGAACTCGTCCGCAATTCAAATCGAATGGGGAAGAATGGGGAAAAAATTGCCCTATCGGCACGACAAAAACATGGTTTGGCTGAGAGGGAGTGGTCCGGGCAGGTTTGATTTGGTTTGATTTGGTTTGATTTGGTTTGTCCGAGCGGGCGGTTTGGTCGGGAAATGCGTGAAAAACACGCAATCCTTTAGCGCCACGCTTGCGGTCTTTTCCAGTGCCTTTTCCATTCTCACACACCCATTATGCCACAAGTTTGCGAATTTTCCAACGCCGTCGTCATGCCAGGGGGACTGCGCGTGCATCTTACTTTTTGGTAAGATCGGCAAGGAACCTCACAATGTATGCCCGCTCCGTATATGCCCGCTCCGTAGCCGCCGACGTGAGGAGGCGGATTCCCCAGGGCCATTTCATCTGGGA
>PLIU01000336.1 GCA_003140095.1 Verrucomicrobiales bacterium
AAGTGATGCTCGCACTAGAAGCAAAACACAAGTTGAAACGCAGAGTCGCGGAGGGGTCTCGAATTGCGTGGTTTTCACGCATTACAGGCCCGCACTAGGTCAATCAAACCAAATCAAACCAAATCAAACCAAATCAAACCTGTGAGGGGGATGTACCTATGGCACATGGAGTTGCAGGACAAGGATGAAGTACGAATTATGAAGTATGAAGGAAGAAGCGGTGAGACCACTTCATGGCGGGACAGTTAGACTTGGTCAAACCCAGTCAAAACGGATCAAGGTGAATCAAACCAAATCAAACCAAATCAAACCTGTGACGGTGAAGTGCCTGTGGCATAAGGAGTTGCACTGGAGCGTAACGGGGTGCGGCGGGGTTTTAGGATTACGATTATGATTATGAATGACTTAGTCAAACCCGGTCAAACTGAATCAAACCAAATCAAACCTGTGAGTGGCAAGTGCCTATGGCACATGTATTTACACGTAAGCGGAATGGGGGTTTATGTTAAGCTCGACTTCTTGGCCGAGATCCTGATGAGGTTGCCAAGGATTGGGGTTTCTTCGGTTCGATGGGGTGGAAATGCCTTTCGGGGCCAAGATGGGGTTGGTCGCTTTTCATTTTCGCGTGGCCATCAGGGACTCGATTTCATCGGCCTCGAGAGGTATGTCGGCCATCAGGTCCACCGGGCCGTCGGCGGTGACATGCACATCGTTTTCCAATCGCACGGCGAAACCTTCCTCGGGAAGGTAGATGGCTGGTTCGACCGTCATGACCCAGCCAGCCTGGATGGGTTGAGTGGTGAGGCCGACATCGTGAACGTCCAACCCCAGCGGATGGCCGACGCCATGCATGAAGTATTTCTTGAGCGCCGGGTTGTTGGGGTCCTGCCGCTTGATCTGGCGCATGGTCAGCAAGCCCAGCTCGACCAGTTCCTTCTCCGTCTGTTGTTCGGCTTCCTTTTGCCAATCCTTGATTTTCTTGCCGGGCCGCAGGCCGGCGATGGATTGCCGGAGAACGCGCAGCACGGCGTTGTAAACCTGTTTCTGCCGCCGTGTGAAGCGTCCGCTGACGGGGATGGTGCGCGTCATGTCGGCGTTATAGTTGACAGAAGAGGCGGCCACGTCCAGGAGCAGCAGGCTGCCTTTCTGGCAGGGGGCGGAATTTTCCACGTAGTGCAGCACGCAGGCGTTGGGGCCGGAGGCGATGATGGGCAGGTAGGCGAAACGGCAGCGGTGGCGGATGAATTCATGCGCGAATTCCGCCTCCACCTCCCATTCGCCCACGCCGGGTTGGACGAACCGGAGCACGCGCGCGAAGGCCGACGCGGTCACGTCGCAGGCCCGGCGGATGAGGCCCACTTCAAGGTCCGATTTGACGGCGCGCAGTTGGTGCAGCAGGGGCGCCAGCCGGCGGTAATTGTGCAACGGGTAGCGGCGAATGGTCTCGGCCACGAAGCGCGCGTCGCGGCTTTCGACTTCGATGACCGCGCGCTTGTGCTCGTTGGAATTGAGGAAGACGTGTTCACTCTCGCATATCAGGCGGTGGAACAGGCGCGGAAATTCCGCCAGCCAATGGATATGGCGGAGGCCGGTCCTGGCCTGGGCCTCTTCGCGGGTCAGTTTGTGGCCCTCCCAGCGCTCGTTTTCGGGCGTGCCTTCGCGCAGAAAGAGCAAGGCGCGCTGCTTTTCGTCGTCGGCCTCTGGATAGAGGAGCAGGATGGATTGTTCCTGGGCCACGCCGGTGAGATAGAAGAGGTCGGAATTGGGGACGGCGGCGGAGGAGCCGTCGGCATTGGTGGGAGGAATGTCGTTGGCGTTGAGAACGGCCAGGGAATTGGGCGGTAACAACCGCGCCAGACGTTCGCGGTTGGCGATGAAGAATTCCGGCGGCATGGGCTGATTTGGAGCATTCAATGTGCTTTCGTGCATGATTGAGATTATGATTTGGAATCCGAAACCGCCACCCAAAAAGTGAATTGTCCCCGGCTGCCAGGCGCATAACGTGCCAATCTTGGTTGGGTCTCGTCTGCTCAAACCCTCGGCAAACTCGCCTCAACGTAGAGGAATTAGTTCCATACTTTTTAGAATATAGAGTTGACCAAAAGGCGGCTCTTCAGCTAATCTGATGGCGGTGGTTACCGTCTGCTTTCGCGACGGGGTCAATTTTGACGGCATGAAACAATTCGGCAGGAGCTAGCGCAGCGGATGGCGTTTGGGCTGGCGGTGTTGTGCATTGGCTTGGACGCCTGTGCAACTCTTTATACCTGACCAACATGCCGAGCCCGTCGCACGCCTCCAGCAATTCAGGCGTGGGCGGGTTGTACGAAGTGCGAATGCCGTTGTCGCCCAACGCCTCCATCGTGATTGAGCGTGAGAAACGGGCCACTGATTCTCCTCTGGGATTGAGAATCTCGCAGGCCACGGTGACCGGGGCGCGGCTGTTCTGGCTGTTTTGCACCTGAGTTTGGACGCGGACGGTGGCGGGTCCTGCCGGAACATTGCCCGCGAACTCGGCCATGGGGATCGAACGGCAGCGCACGCGGAATATTTTTGCTTATCCACCACCGTCGGAAGAATTGGGGTCCCACCAGAGCAATCCTCTTCCACCAGGCCCGGAGCCATGATTATTGGAAAGCCTACTGAAGACATTGGTGGTGATGTAATCCACATGGCCGTCCAGGGCGAGAATGTTCCCACCATCTTTGCCATGCAGACGCCCGATTCCTTCGTTGCCGCTGGGCGGGGCGTCGGGAAAGTTGCCCGCGTCGTTCCACTCGAACGCTAGCTCCCCCTGTGGTTCACTCGGCGTCCCAAGGTGCTCGTCCGGCTCCCACAACAGGTAGCACTCCGGACTCCAGATATCGATGCTCTTGATTTTGGGGCCGGGCGGCCCGGTGAAAGAGCACGCCGAGCCATTCATGACATAAGTTGAAAGTTTGTTATTCCGCCCGTTGCCTCCGTTATTTTGAGTAGGGAGTTCAGCGTAATCCTTGCTTTGGATGTCCACTGGACAGAGGTAAGCGTTTGGGCTGGAATTGTAATGATACCAAAGCCCGGTTTTCCAGGCTGTAGCCGGGGCGATTCCCGAAGGCAGGGCGAATGGGTCCGGAACCTGATCACCCCACAGAGCGTTGGGCAGGGTGTAGAGCCAGCCGCCAGGCGGATATTCGGCAGAGCCACCATCCCAATTGACCCAGGCCATGACATCCCGGTTGTCATCGTTGTACATGTGTTGGGCGAGGCCGAGTTGCTTCAGGTTGCTGGTGCAGGTGGTTCTCTGAGCTTGGTCCTTGGACCTGGCCAAGGCTGGCAATAGCATGGCGGCTAGAATCGCAATGATGGCGATAACTACCAAAAGTTCAATAAGCGTGAATCCGTCGGGCCGCTTTGCGGTCCGATCCACGTCAGGCGTAGGCTTTCCGTTCATGGGTGTTCTGTTGTTAATGGTTTTAGAAGAAAGAGATGGCGAGGCCGCTTGGGAAGAAGTGGGCGTCCGACAGCCCCGGAAGGGAATCGATGCTGCCATTGGCACTATGAAAACATCGGGCACGTCCTGAGTGTGCTCGTAATTCAAAAGTGATTCAAGAGAATAATGGATCGCCCAGATGCTTCAAGTATTTGGCGCGATTTATGCCGGGATGATCGCGTGTCATTTTTTGCTTGGCTGCGGATGCGGCTGCCCATACCGTGCGCCAAGAAAGGCTATCGCATGAAAATTCTCGTCCAGTTCGTCTGTTCCTTGGCCGTCGCTGCCGTGTCCCTGACGACATGTGACAACGCTCAGGCCGAAGATGTCCCCAAAAAAATCCTCTTTTTCTCCAAGTCCTCCGGTTACCAGCACGACATGATCTCCTACGCCAACGGCCAGCCGAGTCCGGCGGAAAAAATCCTGGCGGAGTTGGGCAAGAAAAACAACATCGAATTTACCTTTACCACAGGGTCATTTCATCTGGATG
>PLIU01000039.1 GCA_003140095.1 Verrucomicrobiales bacterium
CGAATGGTCCAGTGCCGGTCATCGAAGTAGAATTCTTTGACCTTCCCAATTTCTCCGTCAAGGCTGTCCAGTTTGTAACCCGTTAGTGTTCCGGCTTTGCTCAGCATAATGATTCTTTCGTTCTTTGCGGTTCGTTTCTGTTCGCTTTTGGCGTCCGGCTGACAGCGTTTTTTAAGAAATCGCTTTCGCCGCGGTCTGTTCGGGCGCCAGCACTCAGAATTTGCGCCGACAGGGCCGCCTTTGCTATGGGGTATAACCCTGCTTTGATTTAAGATTTGGAATTAGTCGTGGCACCGGATATGGTATCCAGCGACTTCGTGGTCTTGACCGAGAGGCGTGGCAACGGCTCTCTGGGGGAAAGCCAGGCCAACCTGTGACAGTCGCCCATCGGTTGAGCGCCATAAGGGACTTCGCTCGGTATTGTGCCACGCTAAAGAACGACCCGACAGTCCTTCCTCAAGTCAAGCAGCCGTTTCATGTCGTCAATCCCCACCGCCCGGGCTTCATGCAAAACCACCAACTGACGGGCTAACAACGCCGGTTTCGTCAGCAACCGGCTTTGCGATGTCACCGTTTCGAATCCTACTTTCCACAAAACATCCGTCGCCGCCGCTGTTGGCGCACAGAAAAGCGATTCAGCGCGGCTTCATAGCCAACCTCCCGTGAAACCTGCTCGCCGCAAGCCGCTGACAATGTATGGGCAGTTTCGCATCAATCGCCACAACAGGCCGCTACGGTAATTCTCGACCATAAGCGTGATCGGACCTTGCTGCAGTCCATATTGCCACGGCGATACCCAGCCGAAAGGATTGTTGGATCTATCCGGGTGGGTTGCATTGAACGTGGCCTTAAAACCGTAAGTATTATGGCTCTTTAACTTCACTTGCTCAATGAAATAATCCATGGTCGGCAGCACGATTTCGGGCGCAAACGGCAACGACGCCACTACTGCCCAAGGCGCAATCGTGCCATCGTCGGGCCCGTACGGCACTCCGCGCGCCAGATAACCAAAGAACTGCCGCTCTTTGCCGTCGACCTTGATAGTGACGGGCCCGGGACCCTCGCTCGCAGTGATTCCCCAGCAAAACTCGCCGTAGCCCTTGAAGTTGAGCGGATTGTGGATCGCGTATTGTTGCTGCACATAAGTGGCGCGGCGGCTGTTCTCAAAATAATCCATGCCTTTGTCACGCATGAACACGTCTTGGATGCCACGAAAATCAATCCAAATGTGCGATAGTTGGTGCGTGAAGAGCGATCCCGCATAAAGATAATCGTATCCGTAACTGTGTTGCCATTTATAAGTCGAACCCCGCGCGGCATAGCTGCCATAAGCGACCGGATGNNAAGCCGCTTTCAGGCTTCCAGCCGTGCGTCAAGGTTTCACCCTGGTTTTGGGCCCAATGCCAATTGGCGCGGCGATAGAGCGCGTCGGCGAGGGTTCGGATCTCATGCTCGTCGCCCGTATCGGCGTCGAAATAACTTCGCGCCGTCAATACGCCGGCCAGCAAAAAGCCGCTGTCTACCGTTGATAGCTCGCATTGCCGGACGCGCCGCCCAGTCTGCATGTCGAGAAAATGATAATAAAGGCCCTGATAGCCGGTAGCATCGGATTCAGGGCCGTGCGGGCTGTTCCAGAAAAAACGCAGCGTCGCCAGGGTCCGTTCCACTGCAGCGGCACGCGAGATGAATCCGCGCTCTATTCCCACTGGGTATGCCGCCAAGGCGAAGCCCGTGGCCGCAATGCTGGCAGGCCAATCTGGCGCGGTCTTGTCTTTCACTAGCCCGTTGGCAGGATTCATCTCATGCAAAAAGTAGCAGAATGATTCGCGCTGAAGTGTTTCCAGTTCGGCTTCGATGGTCGGCTTCTTTCTGCTCATAATTGCTGTATCCATTGTTTTGATCCAATCGCCTCATTGCAATGCGCAATGAGCCCGTTTGTCAATATTTTGGCAACGTCAAAGGGAACATGGGATGGTATTTCGTCGAGTATTAGCCACCCATTGAATCCGCTCGTTTTGCCAATTTGACGGCTCCTGATGAGACAGAGAAATCCAAGTTTTGGATCACGCGTAAGTTCCCAAGACATCGTGGACGCAAGTTACGGCGAGCGCTCCATCTCCTATGGCAAAAGCCACACGCTTGGTGGTGCGCGAGCGGCAGTCGCCTGCGGCGAAGACGCCTGGGCAGGTCGTTTCCAACGCGCGGGGCAGTCTGTCGGTGAGCGGCCACGCTTTTGTCGCGGCAGCTTCAACTCCAGTAAGGATGAAGCCATTTTCGTCTTTGCGGATTCGGTCTCCGAGGAAGTCTATGCAAGGCATGGCGCCAATAAAAATAAAAATGCCACCACTTTCCTCTATGCTCTTTTCGCCTGTGGCAGTGTGTTCCAGATGCACTTTTTCGAGCGCTGGGGAGCCTTCGATCGCACGCAGTTCACATTGCAGCAAAACGTGGATGCGTGGGTTTGCCCGCACTCTCTCCGTCAGATAGCTGGACATGCTCTTGTTCAAATCGTCCCCGCGGACGACCAGACTAACTTGATCACTGAATTTCGAAAGGTACATCGCGGCTTGCCCCGCAGAATTTCCCGCGCCGATGACGTGGACGGGACGCTTCCGGCAGAGGAGCGATTCCACTTGCGTCGCGGAATGGAAAACGCCGGAGCCGCGCAATTCGGCCAGCCCTTTCACGTCGAGGTTGCGATAGGCGACGCCGGTGCCGATGATGATTGTCTTGGTCTTCACGATGGTGCCGTCGTCGGCCACGACTTCATGCAAGCCGTCGTTACGGCAGCGGAGTTCAGTTACT
>PLIU01000291.1 GCA_003140095.1 Verrucomicrobiales bacterium
GCCGTCACCACCTGGTTGGCATCCAGAGGTTCTTCCACCTGAAGCTTGATAACGCCGCGCATCCGGACGCGGGTGCCGGGAAGCAAGGACGGGGGCAACGGGGCCGTCGCGGGAAGATACGCGTAAAAATCCCGCTTGGTGGCCTCGCAGCGCAATACCAATTTGAGAGCGGCATCGCTCGCGCCCTGTCCTTCGAAAATCGCATCCACCTGGCCGCGCGTTGCGTCCTGGCTGCTCTGCAAATAGTTCTGCATGAAGTCGATGACCCCTGCGGCGGGCAAATCGCCCTGGCCAGTTTTGCGGACGAGAGCTTGCACCAGCTTGGGCGTGAACCCATCTGGCAAGGCCAGTCCGGCCACTTGCACTCGATCACCGGGATGGATGTCGGTGCTTTCTCGCTGCAAGAAGACTCGCATGCCGCTCTCCTTATCCTGCATACACAGCATCTGAGGCCCCTTGTAAGTAACAATGCCTTCGCTCCTCACCATCTGCATTTGTCCTCCTGCCACGCCGGGACTTGACAGCAGAATGGAGGCGATGGCAACCTTCGGCAGTAAAAACGGATCGGCCGGCCCCTGGTTGATTACTTCGATACATTCGCTGGAGGGAACAAGGAGGCGCGATCCCAGCATTTGGTCCCGTGCATTGAGGATCGGTTCACACACGCCACGGACCCGCAATCGGCTGCCTGGCACACGGCACTGCTCGCTGGGGGTGATCTGATTGACCCAGACAGTAAGTTCCCTTCCTTCCACCAAGAGCGTCAAGCGTCCGTCATCGTATCCGCTCACCACGCCTTCAACTTGCGCCCATCGCCCTGCGTTCTGCGGCGACATCAAGGCGTCAAACGAATTCCTGATTGGCTCCGGCATTCGGCCCTTGCCCAGAAATTTCACAAAGCTGGTGGGAACGATCCCATCATGCGAATTCTGTCCCGCGATTTCAACGTACATCCCTTCCTGCTGCATGGCGACAGTTAATCCGGCTGCGCTGGCATTCAAGACCAGAATAGCATTTGTGCCGTCCTGAAGGTAGAAGATGTTGTCACCGTTGATGTACGCACCGCAGATGTAGGTGATCACGCCCCGCAAGCGAACAGGAAACACCAGGTCCGGCGTGGCTTGGCGCAAGCGGTTCACCTCGGCTATCTCGGTGACAGGATGCTCCGCATCGATTGACATTTCGGACGTTTGGGGTTTCTCCCCGGCAGGGCGGCAAGCAGCCCAGCGCAGGAAAGTCCGCCCGCCCTCGCGGCTCAAGAAACCCGCTGCCTCAACGCGGGAATTCCGTGGCCAGGCGCTGCCCTCTCCATCGAGAATCACAATTCTATTTGCGCCCTCCTTGAGCGTCGGATATCTCCAGGCGCCTTGGTCTTCCACCGTCCCGGCTACCCGCACCAGCCCCGGCGGAATCAAATTGGTGCCAGCCAGATCTGCCACGGAGTATTCCGGCCATTGATTCCAGTCTTTGTCCTGCGGGACGACAAGCGTGACATCGTTGAGTCTGGAAACCCATACGATGCCCGGCATCGGACCACCTTTTCCGTCGGCCACAGATTCCACCACGCCTCGAACTCGCAAACGGCAGTTCAAGGGATTGGGAAGCGGACGCCGAGTCGGATTGAGGATGCGGGCCAGCACGGAGTTCCCGTCGCCTGCGGAGGTCAGCCGGATCGTTGCATACTCCGAGTCTTGGGTCAGTAATTCGGCATCACCTTCGATGGCGCCCAAGACATAGTCCTGGTTCACCTCCAACGACTGGCCCGCCTGCGCTGGCGCGACGGTCGGCACCCGACCGAGCACCGTCAAATTAGGATGCATCAGCAAGGGCTTGTCATTGGCGAACTCCAAATCGCCCATCAATCGCACGCGGTCGCCCGGCTGGCCGGCCGCCTCCGGCCAGGTCAAATGGATCACCTCAAATCCGCTTGGATCCACCAGACTGATGCTCTCGCCCGCGCGTCCCACCACGACGGCCTGCAGATCCAGTTTTACTGGATTGGTCTGTTGTGGTCGTGTGGCCCGCAATCGGTTTAAGCTTACCACCGGTGGTCCATTGATCGCGGCGAATTGCCACTGCACCCAACTGATCCGATTAGTCGATTCACGGGAAAAATCCAGCCATTTGGTGCTCAGATCTTTATCAAAGGCGCGTTGGATTGCTTCCCAAGGCGCGTTTTCTCCGCGAGCCGACACGACGAGAGACAACCCGATCGTTTTTTCTCCTTCCGCCCAGTGAGGCTCGATTTCCGCCAGTTGCACCGAATTGGCGAAGGCCGGTGCGAAAACCGAATCAATTTGCAGCCGGTAGAGTGCATAGGAAGCGGGTTTTTGCAGTGCAAAGTCCCGTTTCTGCAGCCGTCTTGGAAATGTCTCGTTCCGGCGAACATCCAGAACCTCCCAACTCTTGCCACCGTCATTCGATCCCAGTAATTGCCAGTCGGCGGGATCGCGCGGGTAAAAATCGTTTGCAGAAGTCAGTGAGTAGCCTACAAGCTTGCGCGCCGGCCCCTTTATTAGAGCGATGGAGTTGGAAAGAACCTGTGAAGCTGGGCCGGCAAATGAATCCTGCATGGCAGAACTGCGGCCGATCAGGATCAATTGCGCGAGGTTATCCACCACGATGTCCGCGTTCGTCGTGTACTGGCACTGCAGCCAGCGACCGCCCGCCGGGCCAAGTCCGAAATCGAACCAATCTGTAGTCGGATCACCGTCAAATGCTTGAGTCGCCGGCGACCGCAAGGGATGCGCCCTCGATGATGAAATTTTCATCCTCAATTGCGCCTCGTTGGTCAAACCAGTGATAGGTCCCATCAGCTCCAATTCGGCCAGACTGGCCGTGTCGTTCGTTTCCCGGGTGCGGGTCACTTCCAAGCGGTAGATGTTGTAGGACGTTTGATTGGTGACTGCGAACACGCGGCGCAGGTGATTGGTGCTAAACAATTCGTTGGTGCGCTCATCAATGGTTTGCCAGGTGCGCTCATCGTCATTTGACCCCAAAAGCCGCCAGTCCTTCGGTGTCGAGTCGTCGTGCTGGTCTGGATCTTGACGCGCGGGAGCCGTCAGCGCATAATTGGTCACGATCCTTCCCGGCCTGAGAGCGAGCGGCTGAGCGTCCGCGCCGGCCGCGACAGCGCACAAACACGCAAATGCCAGAATTTGCGGGCCTTTCGCGCCTCGTTTTAGCTTCTTTGAACAGGCCATCATAGCTGAGTGTTGCGTAAACTCCAAATCCAATACTCCGTTGTGTCGGTGGAAGATTGCCGATGCATGCCGCCATCGTGGCAAACAACCACGCAAACCTACCAGTTGTCTATCGGCAGATCCTGGCAGAAATTAAGAAATGGATTTGACTCCAGAGCCTATTGAAGAGTGAAAGAACTTGCCCGAAAAGAGCCCTCAGGTGATTGGATCAAGCTGTAATTAGAGCCCTCCGGATGTTATCTTTGAGCGTAGTTTGCCCCGTTTGAACGGCTCGAGCAACCGCGCCGCGCCGGCAGCCATGAAATCCAAATCCGTCCCGGTCATGAAGAAACGGAAACCTTGCTTCTGGAACCGTTTTATCTCTTCCCCATTGAGCCCCGGCCGGCCTGGGAATTTGCCATGCTTTTTCGCCGCCGCGAGAATCTTCTCGATGGCTTGATCCAATTTGGGATGGTTTTGTTCGCCTCTCAAACCCAGTGAGAATGACAAATCACTGGTGCCGATGAACAACACATCAAGGCCCGGAGTCGCGGCGATTTCGTCGATGTTCTCAACGGCGGTGATATCCTCGACCACCGCCACGACCAGCACGTTTTGGTCGGCAAAATCATAGTAGCTTTCGGTACCCGCCCAGCGGAAGGCGGCCAAATCAGCCCCGGAGCCGCGCAAACCGTGCGGGGGATAGCGGCAGGCGGCGACCGCCTGGCGCGCGAGTTCTGGAGTGCGCGTGAAAGGAAAAATCACGCCCAGCACACCGGCATCGAGCAGCCGTTTAGCCGTCCAAAGTTCGTTGACGGGCGGACGGGCCAGGGGCACCGCGGGCAAGCCGCGTGTGGCCAAAACGATGTTTCGCACTGTCTCCAGGGACAGGGGGCAGTGTTCCATCTCCAGCCAGATGAAATCGAAACCCAGGCTGGCCGCCCGCGTGGCGACTTCCACGTTGTTGACGGAAATGACCGGCCCGATGACAGACTGGCCCTTGCTGAGTTTGTCTTTGACGCTGTTCGTTAACCGGAGTCGCGGTTGGGTGGCTTTGGAGAGTTTAGTTCGCATGTGTTTTCATGTTGAGCCGGAGGTCAATCCCTAATCAGCCACACCTCTGCAACCTCGCAGGCCTATTGCGTGTAAGTTCCGCCCTCGAAGGCCAGCCACGGCATGATAGCCTCGGGCTTCGGGCTAAAATCCATGTTTTGCACCACCCAATCCTTGTCGGTTTGATACAGCAAGAACCTTCCGAACATCACGGCGTGGGCGAAGTTCACGGAAAGGTAAATGACCTCTGAATTCTGGGTGATGCGTTTGCTTTCGATCACCTCGTAGGATTGGTAATTGCCGAGGATTTGGTCCAACTGGATGAAGTAGCGGGAGAGGGTGACGGGTTTGTTGTCCGCCTCCAGGAGGCCGCCGATTTTCCAGGCATCAAAGGCCCAGGAAGCATTGCGGTTTTTGGCCCATGCGTTGAAACCATTCTGGAGGATGGCAGGAACTTGGCCGGGGGCGCCGGCCGCCCTGGCATGAAGGAAGGGCAGCAGGCAACAACAGCCAAGAACGATGACGAGAGCGGATCGAATGATTAGTTTGTTGAATTTCGTCTTCATGAGTTGAGTATTGAATCATACTCTCGAAAATATTCCATTGTATTTCGCCTGGCGTGACTATTTTTCCGCGATGGGCAGGACCGAGGTCAGCGGCNNGGGGGACGAGGGTTTGGTGATACGGATTTGCCGGGGAATGCCCGGCAGCAGGTCGAAATAATTGTCTGCCAGCGTTTGACGGCCACCGTCGTCAAGGTGGACGGCGTGACAATACACCGCACTGACCACTTCGAGGAGGCCGTCCGGGCGGAACTTTGTGGAAAGGACGGGTTTGGCCAGCGCCAACTCGCGCTGGGGAACAAGGAGCCAGATGGACTGGTCGTCTTCGATGCCTTTCCCGCGCATGACGGCTGCGTAGAGCCATTGGCTGGGATTTCGTTCCGCCGCCGGGGGATTAGGGGTGCTGGCGATTTCGATCATGCCGTCGGCCGGAACGGTAACGGAGGCTTCCTTCAACTCACGCGCCGAGCCGTCCAGCCGAAACCAGCCGTACCGAACAACGGTCTTGCGCGATTGAAGGGTGTCATTCACAACGCGCGTGACGAGTTGTTGGTCGCGCGCGCGCACAATCACCTTGACCGGCGCGCAGGAACGTTTCATCGCGTAATAGGCGGCCTTGGGGCGCAGGTAATGATCCACCACCGCCCAGCCCATTTCTCCCCAGCAGTCGTTGTAGGACCACACCAAGGCGCCTTCGCACTCCGACTCGGGGTCCAGTTTGCGAAAGCGGAAAGCGTCCATGGCCGCGCCCTGCATGATAGCTTGGACCATTTGTCCGTAAAGAATATATTGCGCCAGGGACAACCCGTCCGGTTCGCCGTAATGATAACGGATGCCTTTGGCCACCCATCCTCCCTCGATTTGGTTGGAGTGGATTTTCCAGGGCAAGCTCTGTCGGTTGCGGTCCTCCGGTTTCAGGTATTCCTTGACCGATTCCATATCGCAAGGCGCGATCACGCCGTACTCGCTGACGAATCGCGCGCGGCAGAGTTCCATAGATTCTGGACGGACGCGGCTGTTATCCCCGCTCATCAACAGGGACCACCAATGGCAATCGCCGGCAGCTTCGTCTCCATTGGGATACATGCCTCCGCTAACGGGACTTCCGGGAAGGTAGGGACGGCACGGGTCCGAGGCGTTGCAAATGTCCGGGATGACTTCGCGCCAGATGCGCATTCCGGCGGTCTGGCCGGGGCGCGGGGAGTGGTGGCCGATCGAATCGGCGACTGGGCTAAAACACTCGTTGTTGCCACACCACAGCGCCAGGGATGGATGCGAGCGCAGGCGCTCCACCAATGTCTCGGTCTCCTGTTGCGCCAGGGCCATGAATTCGGGGTCGTGGTCCGGGTAGGTGCTGCAGGCATAGGTGAAGTCCTGCCATACCAGGATGCCGGCGCGGTCGCAGGCGTCAAAAAACGCGTCGTCCGGGTAGGTGCCCGCCCCGTTGACGCGGAACATGGTAAAATGGGCCTCTTTGGCGTCAGCGACCAATTGTTCGTAACGCCCAGGCTCGATGCGCGCCGCGATCAAATCCGGCGGCGCCCAATTGCCCCCTCTGCAAAAAACATCCCGTCCGTTGACCTTGAAGCAGAAGCGGTCGCCGTGACGAAGGCGCGAACGATCCAGTTCAATGGTGCGCAAGCCGATGCTCTGGACGCGCCGGTCCGTTTCCTGGTTGCCGCAGAGGACGCGCGCAGTCAGACGGTAGAGCGGCTGCCCGCCCATGCCGTTGGGCCACCAAAGCTGAGGATGGGGAATGGCGACGCGGAACTGGACAGCGCTGTGGCCGATTTCGAGATTGATCTCCCGGCGTTGCACGATGGGTTCGCCTTCCGGCGGGTCCACGCGCAATTTCAGCACGCAATTGCGCTCGACCCACAAGTTCAAATTGTCCAAGCCCACCTCTCCCTCCAATGACACGTCCTTGTCCGCGATGACCGTGTCCAAGCGCACCTGGCGCAGGGCGACCTTGTCGCGGCCTTCCAACCGGACGCCCCGCCACAGGCCGATGTTGGGCAGCGGATCGCACCAATCCCAGCCGTAGATGAACGGCGGCTTGCGCACCGATTGGCGTTGCGGTGTATTGCGCACATCATAAAGCCCGCCGGACGGCTTGGCGTCCCAACTGCCTGGGGCGAACAATTCGGTCCCGCTCGTCACGCGCACGACCAGTTGATTCGTGCCCTCCCGCAGTTGGCCTTTGACATTGAACGCGAAGGAGGACATCGCGTCCTTGGAGGAGCCGACCAGGACGCCGTCCACAAAAATCTGGGAACAAAGGTCGATGCCATCGAAAACCAGCGTCTGCCGGTCTTGCCGCAAAAACGCGGGCGGCACGACAAACTCCCGCGCATACCACCAGGAGCTGGCTTCCGGCCAGCGGCACCGGGTCCGCGCGTTGTCGCCAACGTCGGGGTCCTCCATCCGTCCGGCGCGCATCAAGTCAAGGTGAATTTCTCCCGGCACCCGCGCCGAGATGCGCTCGGCGTTGGTTTTCGTGAACAAATCGTAGCTGGCGTCGAGTCGTAGCGGCGTGACCGTCCAGTCGCCGTTCAAGGATCGTGTGCTGAAACCCGCCGGAGTTGGCCCGCCCTTCTCTATTTCTACTTTCATTTCGGCAAAGGACACGGAGTTTCCATCGTAAGAACCTCCATTCAATCCTGGATAACCCGTTAGTTCCGTATTGTACTCTTTCCACGTTACCATCCAGTTGGCCGGTTCCTGTTCGCCATCCTTCCAGGCCTTTCCCTTCATCTCGCCCGCTGATTTCCAGAGCTTCATCCAATACCATTGCCCGGACTGACAGGCAAAATCACAACTCTCACCCCAGGCGACGTAGTCGTGCAAGAATTGGAGCTTGCCGTCAAAGAACACCAGATTCAGCCCATAGCCGTTTTCCGGATCGGAACAGACCGAAATTCCGGCCCGTGATTTTCGGTCACGATTTTGCCAATCAATCCGCAGTTTGGCCGTTATCACCACATCCGTTGAGTCGTCGTCTTCATTGCCGACCATCAGGATCGCCTTTTTTGGGTCGGCCAGTCCAGGGTCCGTCTGCTCCAGGCGTCCTTCTCTGACGGCCCACTTTCCTCCCACGAATTTCCATTCTTTGGCCAATTTGTTGTCGAAGGTGCCGGAGAAGATCTGCCTGCGCTCGGCCGAGACCGCAGCGAGAGTGGACCACGCCAGAACCGCCAGCAGAAGGGCGGTCGCTGGCAGGGTTTGGCGGGCCGGTTGGGCCGACATCTTCGCGGCAGGGAGGCGTCGCAAGTCCTCCAAACCAGCGGCAGGAGCCACTCGGCCGCTGGCGGGTCTCCGGCTCCAGCGGCGTGCAGGATCTTGTTCGGGCGCTTGTGGCATAATTGATTTCCCCGGCTTCCGGCATTTCCCACGACGAGCCGCACATCAGCCTGGGTAACTGTTATTTGCCACAAAAGAACACAAGGATCACGAAAAAAAGGAAGAAGGAAACTTTTTCACCACGAAGGGCGCGAAGGACACGAAGTTTTGAAAAAGCCCTTCTGGATGCCGCAAAATGAGGATTCATTTCGCTCTCCTTGCGGCCAGGGCCATTTCATCTGGGA
>PLIU01000206.1 GCA_003140095.1 Verrucomicrobiales bacterium
AGCTTTGCCGCCGATTATCGCGATCCGTCCAAGAAGATTCCCAAGGAAATCCTCCGCCAACTCAAAGCCTCCAAGCTGGCCGTGGAAGGCTCCTTCTACCGCCGGCAACTGGTCTTCGGTTTGGCCGACTTGGCTCTCCACACGCGCATCCACGCCGACAATGCCGCCCGCGCCGAGCCGCTGGCGGATCAAATCGCGGCCGACACGTTCTTCCCCGAGCCGCCGGACACGGCCTGGCTGGCCTATTTCGGACATCTGGTGGGCTACGACGCCGGCTATTATGGCTACGCCTGGGCCGATGCCATCGCGGCGGATATGGCCACGGTTTTCGAGAAGGCGCCCGACGGCTTTTTTGACCGTGAGGCCGGACGCCGTTTGCGTGAAGAGATTTACGCCAAAGGCAACTCGCGCGACGTCGAAATTTCCATTGAGAAATTCCTGGGCCGCCCACAGTCCATCGAACCGTTCCTGAAAAAGATCGGCGTGAACTCTCCGCCCGGCGGCCAATGACAGTCCGCGGCGCCAGTCTTGTGGAAATAGTTTTGAGCCTGGGCCTTCTTCTCGTTTGCGGCTGCGGCCACCGCCAGACTCTGGTCCAAATCGCCAACCGCTCCGGCCAGTACCGCGTTGGCAACAGCGGCGAACCGAGCGATCTTGACCCGCATATTGCCATTGGCCAACTCGAGCACGACATCATGCTTTCTCTGTTTGAGGGGCTGGTCTATGGGGACGCCAAGGACGCCTCGCCCCGGCCTGGCGTGGCCGAAAGCTGGGACATCTCGCCTGACGGGTTGGTCTATACATTTCACCTCCGCCACAATGCCCGCTGGTCCAACGGCGAGTCAGTGACGGCCCGCGATTTCTATGAGTCGTATCACCGCATCCTCATGCCTTCGGTAGCCGCGCAATATTCCTACATGCTCTATCCCGTTACTAACGCCGAGGCCTTCAACTTGGGCAAGATCACCAACTTTGACCGGGTCGGCTTCAAAATCGTTGACGATCACACGCTGCGGCTAACCCTGCATAGTCCGACTCCCTATCTGCTCTCGATGATGGTGCATGATTCGTGGTATCCTGTTCCCATTGCCACGATTAAAAAATTCGGCGCCATCGACGACCGCTCCAATCCGTGGACGCGACCGGAGCACTTTGTGGGCAACGGTCCGTTTGTGCTCAAAGAATGGCGCATGAACTCCCACATTCTGGTGGTCAAAAGTCCAACCTACTGGGACGCCGAACACGTCCGGCTCAACTCCATTTACTTCGACCCCGAGGAAAGCTTCGACACCCAGGAGCGGATGTTCCGTTCCGGCCAACTCCACACCATCCGGCATGCGCCCCAATCCAAAGTGGCCTTCTATCGGAAGTACAAACCGCAATTGATCAACATTTACCCGGAGCTGAGCACCCGGTTTTTCAAGATCAACGTGACCCGTCCGCCGTTGAATGACAAGCGGATCCGCCAGGCTCTCGCTATGGCCATCGATCGCCGCGCCATCACCGAGACCGTGACGCGGAGCGGGGACATCCCGGCTTTTTGTTTGACGCCACCCGGTACCGCGGGCTATACGGCCACGGCCCGCTTCCGCGAGGACCCGGCGGAGGCGGGGCGGCTCATGGCCGAGGCCGGCTTTCCGGGGGGAGAAAACTTTCCACCCGTGTCATTGCTCTACGCCACATCGCAAAACAACAAGGCCATCGCCGAAGCCGTGCAGGAGATGTGGCGCAAGAACCTCAACCTTCATGTCACCTTGCGCAACGAAGAGTGGAAAGTCTATCTGGACGCCACGCGAAACACCAACTACGACATGGCCTACAGCGGCTGGGTCGCCGATTACGCGGACCCCAGCACCTTTCTGGACTTGTTTCTGAGCGAAAGCGGCAACAACGAAACAGGCTGGTCCAGCCCCGAATATGACCGCTTTTGCCGCCTGGCCGCCAGCACCGGCGAACAAGCCGCTCGCTTCGCGGCTTTTCAAAAGGCCGAGGCTCTTTTGATGGAGGAAATGCCGATCGTTCCGATTTACATTTTCGCCAATCCCCGTCTCATCCAACCCTGCGTCAAGGGCTGGTATCCCAACCTGCTGGACAATCCTGATTACAAGTCCATCTATCTGCTGCCGCAATCCAACTGACCTATGCTCCGATTTGTCGCGCGCCGTTTTCTCGAGACCGTTCCGGTCCTCTTGATCATCGCGACGGTCACGTTTTTCATGATGCGCCTGGCGCCCGGCGGCCCGTTCGACCTGGAGAAGCAGCCGAGCAAGGAGATCAAGGCGCGCATGGAGGCCCATTACGGCCTGGACAAGCCGCTCTGGCAGCAATACCTGCTGCAAATGCAACATCTGCTGGCGGGGGATCTCGGACCTTCCTCCAAATACCCCAGCCGGACTGTCAATGAGATTATTGCCGACGCCTTTCCCGTTTCGCTCGAATTGGGCTCTGAAGCGATGGCGGTGGCCCTCGTTCTGGGCCTGCTGGCCGGGATGGTGGCCGCGCTCAATCAGAACACCTTCTGGGACCACGGCCCCATGTCGCTGGTCATGCTCGGCTTGTGCGTGCCGACCTTTGTCATGGGGCCGCTGCTCATCTCCGCCTTCGCGCTGCACCTGGATTGGTTCAACGCCGCAGGGTGGTATTTCCCGCGCGACCGCGTGCTGCCG
>PLIU01000060.1 GCA_003140095.1 Verrucomicrobiales bacterium
GAACTGGCGCCCTATCCTGGAAGGGTGGCCCTGGTGTCTCGCATGGTCGTTGCGACAACGGTCGTGATGATCATCAATATGACATTTCGTGTTCCGTACGGGGCCTATGGCGTAGCTTACGCGCTCACCATGCCCCGAGAAGACCCTCAATCCACTCTGAAGGCTGTCAAAACGATTATCGTCGCATATCTCCTCGCGGCGGCCGCTGTTTTAATCGGCGCAATGCTGTTCTCTGGCGACCCAATGATGCGCTTCCTCTGGATTGTTGGATCATTGTTCACGATGTTTTACGCCCTTAGCGCAATGGCGAATGATTCAGCGGCTGCGCGCTTCGGCTATTTGATTATCATTACAATTCCGCTTTGGGATGAGCACGTGCCGACGGAGGCCAAGGTGGAAGGCACGCTGTGGGCGGTCGGTGCGATCGGCTCCGCAAGCCTGATTACGGCAGGCATTGAGTTGGCATTCTCGGCTCTGAGGCCTGGGGATGAGCTGCTTCGATCCCTTGCCAGCCGTTTGGCCGTGGTGGAAGAGGTGCTCAAGTCCTACGCCCTCGGTCAGCCAGTCCAAGAAAAATGCGCCGAAAGGATCACCCGTCTAGGCTTGGCCGGCACCTCGCGGCTAAGCAGCATTCTGCGGCGATCTGCACATTCCTTGGATTTCGGTGAGCAGTTGGAAGCAGTCGTAGCGCTCGTCGGTAGGCTTGTCGATATCACTGCCAGTCTGACGGCCCTCGAACTCCGGGCTTCGGATGACGATCGGAAGCGAATCCAAACTCTGGCTGAAAACATCGCCACGATCCGTGCCGACCTAATCGGCGGGAAAATACCACACCTTCTAAAGTCTCCCGGGAATGGCGGACCGCCGCGTTCCATCCCGCTCTTGCCGGAAATGGAACGAACCGTCTCGATGATCCCCGAGGTCTTTACAGACTCTCAATCGCTCAGCGACTACGCCCCGATGCCTTCGGGTCAGACGCAGCCAGCGAGGCTGTTTGTAGCGGACGCCTTCACGAATCCTGAACATATCAAATTCGCGCTGAGGGGATGTTTCGCGGCCAGCCTTTGCTACACCGTCTACAATTCGCTAGCGTGGCCAGGGATCAGCACGGCGATCACCACTTGTTTTCTGACCGCCCTCAGTACCATCGGAGCTTCCCGTCAAAAGCAAATCTTGCGTTTCACTGGAGCCATTGCCGGGGGTCTCTTGGGAATCGGGGCCCAGATTTTCATCCTGCCTTCCCTTGATTCCATCGCCGGATTCACGCTTCTTTTCATGGCCGTCACAATTGTGGCCGCCTGGATCGTAACCTCCGGTCCTCGCCTTTCGTACTTCGGCGTCCAGCTTGCGATCGCCTTTTACTTCGTTAATGCCCAGGAATTCAAATTCCAACCGTCTCTAGTGGTGGCCAGGGATCGCGTCGCCGGTATCCTGCTAGGCTTGATGATGATGTGGCTCGTCTTTGAACCATTGTGGGGCGCGCCAACAGCGGTTGCAATGAGGCGAGCATTTATTTCCACGCTTCGATTGCTGGCCCAACTCGCTAGGGAACCTCTTTCGAACAACCTGAGGATCGCCGTCGAGCGAAGTTATTCTCTCCGCCAAACGGTCAACATGAGTTTTAACAAAGTCAGAGCTCTCGCAGACGCAGTGCTGTTCGATTTCGGTCCCTCCCGCCAGGAGGATCTGGCATTGCGAAGTCGAATCGTCGGGTGGCAGCCACAATTGAGGAGGCTTTTCGTCACGCGCGTCTCCTTATTAAAATATCGTCTCCAAGTTCCTGGTTTCGAATTACCCGAACAAGTCCGCATCGCACAGCGGGAGTTCGATGAATCCTTGGCGAGGGCGCTGGATGGAATGGCAGACCAACTTGAAGGCAAAGTGCGTCAAGTAGTGGAGGATTTAGAAGCTTCATTGGCTCGTCTCGTAGTGACAGTTAACACTTGCGGTTCGGCAGAACAGCAAGGAGACCTCGCCGCCCACCTGCAGACGTTTCTGCCTCTGTCGCGCAGAATCGGTGGCTTGGCGTTATCCTTGGACAAGGAAATCGTCGCGCCCATAGGTTCCGTTTGAGGGTCTTGCCGCTCGCGTGAGACCGGCGTAAAGGTGACCAAGCCTCGACACTGTCGTACACGTGACGCCGTTGAATGCGATTGGCAGTCCGGCCGACTATTGTTGAAATCTCCTCTTCTTATATTCTCTACTGAGCCTCAACGGTTTTCGACGATGAGCCCCATACCAATCTGAAGTTGGCATAGTCAATGCCTATCAACATCCTATGATGAATAATTAAGAGAAAGAAAAACGAATGAAAATAAATCTAACTGGACCGGACTTGCTCAACAATTCGCGTCTTAACAAAGGAACGGCATTCCCCGAAAACGAACGCAACGCATTCGGTTTGCATGGGCTTTTGCCAGCCCACATCGGGAGCTTAAAAGATCAGCGTGACCGCAGGTGCAAAGCGTTGAGAAGCCTGACGATACCCATCGAGAAGTATCGGTTCATGCGTGATCTCCAGGATTCGAATGAAACGCTGTTTTATTCGCTGATCACTAATCACGTGGAGGAAACCCTACCCATCGTGTATACGCCGACCGTCGGCGAAGGCTGCCAGAAATTCAGCGAAATCTGGCGCAAGCCGCGTGGGCTCTTTCTCAGTTATCCGAACAAGGGGCGCATTGAGCAAATCTTGGCTTCTCCGCGTTACGACAGTGTTCGCTGCATTGTTGTCAGCGATGGCGAGCGCATTCTCGGCTTGGGTGACCAGGGTGCGGGCGGCATGGGCATCCCGATAGGCAAGATGGCCCTTTACACGGCGTTGGCGGGAATTCGCCCGGAATGGTGTCTGCCGATTCTCCTGGACGTAGGCACGGATAACGAAGAGCGATTGGC
>PLIU01000249.1 GCA_003140095.1 Verrucomicrobiales bacterium
CAATCCCGGTCAAACCAAATCAAACCAAATCAAACCTGCGGGGGATTATGATTACGATCATGATTAGCCTCCAAGACAAAGATGTCGCGCATTGGGGCCACAAACCAGAAACTCGTAAGTTGTTGGAAATCAATGGTCTGTTTACCCAGTCAAACCCAGTCAAACCAGAAAGCCGGAGGATTGACCCAGATTTGACCCAAACAAAGCCAATCCTGGGCGATGTGCTTATGTTAAGTTCGATTTGGTTGGGCGAAAGATTCCGTCTGCGGCACGCCGACGGGGGCGACCGTGACGGTTGCTCTGCCGGGGAAGTCACTAAGGATTGGCGGGCGGCATTGCTCTTGCTCATAGCCAGGGGCATATTGAATTCGCGAAAAACAACTCCACCCCTGATGGATCGGAAAAGAGCCTTATTGGCCAATATCATTTGGCTTGCGGCCCTCGCCTGGTTCGCCGGCCCAGCCGACGGCGCGCCGGTCGGTCCGTCTTCCGCTGCCGACGCGGTGGCCGGCTGGCTGGCGGCGGATCCGACGCCTCTGGCGGAAAGGCTGGGCCATGAAGTCAAGGGAGTCGATACGTTCCGAGACGGTCAAGGGACCGCGCTTTATCATGTTGTCCGTCTGGCGCCATCCGGCTTTGTCATTGTAGCGGCGGATGATCAGATCGGGCCGATTGTGGCGTTTGCGGCGAAAGGGGCGTTTAATCCGTCGGTCAAGAATGCGTTAAGGGCGCTGGCCAACAAAGACCTGGCGTCACGTCTGGCGCAGGCGCGGGCGCATCCCGGCGCGGCCCGGTTTGTGCGCGCGCACCGGCAATGGCAACAGTTCGAGGCAGGCACGAATTCTCCACCGGCCGGGAAGGCCGCCCTTGTCGCGAGCGTGTCAACGGTGTGGGTAGCGCCGTTCCTGCAAACGCTTTGGGACCAGGAGACCATCGGAGATGAGGGCGTGGTATCCTGTTACAACTACTACACCCCGCCTTACGCGGCAGGGAGCACCAGCAATTATCCGGCCGGTTGCGTGGCCACGGGCATGGCGCAGTTGATGTATTACTTTCAGTATCCCACCGCCGGGGTCGGGACCAATGCGTTCAGCATCGCTGTCAATGACTCGCAGGAACAGGCCAACTTGCGCGGGGGCAACGGTTCGGGCGGCCCATATCTGTGGAGCAACATGCCGCCGGTGCCGCAGAACCCCACGATCCCCCAACGCCAGGCCATCGGCGCCCTGACTCATGACGCCGGGGTCGCCGTGAACATGGCCTACACAGCCGACGGTTCCGGAGCGACTTTGCTGGGCGCGCGGGACGCCCTGGCGAGCACCTTTCTTTACCCCAATGCCATCATCGGCGGGCAGGACAATCCAGCCTATTCACTCTCCCCTGCTCTGAGCAACATGGTCAATCCTAATTTGGACGCGCGCAAGCCGGTTCTGTTTGGAATCTGGGCCAACTCGACCGAAGGGCACTGCGTGGTATGCGACGGCTACGGCTACATGGGCGGCACGATCTACCATCATCTCAACATGGGTTGGTCGGGCGACGACAACGCTTGGTACGCGTTGCCGGATATCGATACTTCGGACAGCCTCGCCTTCACCAATATTTCTTCCTGCATCTACAATGTCGAGGTCAGCGGCGGGGGCGAGATCGTCAGCGGACGCATCGTCGATAGTTCGGGCAAACCTGTGCCCAACGCCAGCGTGACGGCATCGCGCTCCGAAGGCGGCACGTATGCGGCCAGCAGCGATACCAATGGAATCTACGCGTTGCTCCAAGTACCCTCCTCTTCCCATTACACTTTGACCGTGAGCCAGGCCGGCTACGACAACGAGACCGGCAATTGGTCCACGGGCGTTTCCCAAAACAGTGCCGCCTCGACGGGCAATGTTTGGGGGGCCAACTTTGTCTTGACAGACGCGGGACCGCCGTCGATTCTGGGCGCACCCCAAAGCCAGACGGTTTTTGTCGGCGGGACGGCCAGCTTTGCGGTGAATGCGGCCGGGGCTGGAAGCCTGTCCTATCAATGGCATTTCGATGGCGCCAACCTGGCCGGCGCCACCGACTCCACCCTCGCTCTGAACGACGTCCAGGCCGCCGCCGCCGGCTCTTACCAAGCGGTGGTCAGCAACGTGGCCGGCGCGGTGACCAGTTCGGCGGCGGCTTTGAACGTCACAGGCGTGCCGGTCTCCTTTGTGACCGGGGCCGGCGGCATCCAAGCCAGCCACGGCTCGGTAATAATAGTGTTGACTAATTTGACGGGCCAAGGGCAAGTGGTAGTGCAGGCTTCGGCCGACCTGGTGCAATGGATTCCGGTTTTTACCAACGCAGCGGGCTTCGGCGGCTTCCAGTTTACCGATGCCGCGTCCGCGAGTTTGCCTTGCCGCTACTACCGCGCCGTGATTGGAACTTCACCTTGACAGTTCTGGACGAACAGAGGTTTGATTCTGGCAGGCACGACTGGCGAGCGCGTGAATGTTTTAAGGGGGCGAAGAGGCCGGCGCCCATGCCAAACCGTCCACCGTGGGTCCCGCGGCGATCAGGGTCCGCACGGTCCAATCCTTGGTGTCAATAACAGCGACTTTCTTGCTGGCATCGCAGGAAACATAGGCCTCCGCGCCGTCCGGCCGGACGAGGACTTCCTGCGGCGCGCGTGGCACAACCACCGTCTGCGCGACTTTCATCTCACGCAAGTCGATGACGGCCACTTTGCTGGCGCGGGAAAGCGCCACCACCAGCCATCGGCCGTCGGGGGTGGGCGCCGTTCCGTAGCCGGTGCCGGGCATGGGAATCCAACGATCCACGGCGTTCTTGGCGGTGTCGATCACGGCCAGGCGCGGAGTGTCCTGGTCTGAGGTGAAGACCCAGCGATCATCGGCCGAGATCGAAATGCGTTGCGTGACCTTGCAAACGGGGATGATGGTCAGGAGCTTTTTGGCCTCCAGGTCCAGCACCGAAACGGTGCCTGGGCCAACATTGGCGGTGTAGCCGCGGCGGCCGTCGTGACTGATGGCCAGCATGTGCGATTCAGATTGGCCGGTGGGGATGCTGCCTACAATTTTGAGCGTGGCCGGATCAATGAGGGTGACCGAGTTCTCCAATTCGGTGGTCACATAGAGCAATCCATTTTTGGGGCCGACGACGGCGCAGTGGGGCCGGACGCCCTTGCCAAAATCAACCGTCCCAATAATTTGCCGCGTCGCCAAATTGATCACGCGCAGCAGGCTGCCATCGGTACCCGGCTGGCCCACACCCTAATTGCCGTAAATGGGGACATAAGCAAATTGTCCGTCAGGCGAGGCCGCCAGTTCGTGGCCTGTGACTCCGTTCTCAGCCACGGTGGCTAATTGCTGTCCGGCTGCGGGATCGACGATGCCCAAGGTTTGGTCTCCCTTATTGGCGACCAAAAGAAATCCGCCCGCATGGGTGGAATACGAGGTGAGCGAGGCGATCATCACAGCCAACAGCACGGCAGCAGGTTTCATCATGGCCTTGAGATTATCCGATTGATCCCGCAAGGTCAACCCAGGTTTACTTTGGCCCATACGCGCGCCACCACAGCGCCAGGAGGAAAACGCCGGTCAACCCGCCCAAGGGCACCCAAATATAGTCCAGCGGGAGCCATCGCCGCCGCCGTCCCCACTTATTGGCGCGAAAAACCAGAACGATGCCCAATGCATAAGCCAACAGGAACCCCAACATCGAGCCTAAGAACGGCACCGAATGAAAGGTGGGTTGCATGTTCTTGTCAAGCAAGAGGGTCGCCTGACACAAACGTCCCTTGCCTTGCCTCCCACCTGTTCAGATGGTTCATGGTTAATCGCGAGACACTTTAATCCATGGCGTTCATGCTGTCTGCAAGGCGAACTCGGATTTGCTTGTCGTCAAAACCCTTATTCGGCCAGCCAGCGGTTAGTCGTCCTTCTTGGATTTGACAGAAGGCTTTTTCTTGTAGGGGGAATGCAGATTGAAATAGATGCCACAGAGCGGCCGCTCATTTTCGGTCTGACTGAGGATGATCGTCACCTGTTTGTCCAGCGCGATGCCGTGGCGCAAATGCGGACCGCGGCTGAGATAGGCGCGAATGGCCTTGTCCATCAGCGAATGCAAGGTGGCCTTGCACTCTTCGGGCGTCTTGTCAATGCAGACGACGTGCTTGTCGTAGGTCCGCAGAGCTTCCGCGATCTCGCTTTGAAATGTCTCGATAGTTAGCTCCATACACTATGGGTCGCCGGCCACCGGTTTGGGGGCGGTCCGCGGTCCCAAAACGGCGCTGCCAAGTCGTATCATAGTCGCTCCTTCTTCCACCGCCACTTCAAAATCGCCGCTCATGCCCATGCTCAAAACGGGCAGGGGCGCGCCCAAAAGGTCCTCACACTGTCCCCTCAATTCCCGCATCCGCCTGAACACCGGACGAACTTTTTCCGCGTCCTGAGCGAAGGGCGCCACTGTCATCAACCCATGCAGTTCAATCCTCGGCAGCGAGTTGATTTCCTTAAGCTCGGCCAGGAGTTTTTCCGGCGCGTAGCCAAACTTGCTCGATTCGCCCGCGACGTTGACCTCGATGAGCACGGGCATCGTTTTGGCGGATTTGTCGGCCCATCGATTGATCTCCCGCGCCAGCGCGAGGCTATCGACGCTCTGGATCATGGCAAAGAAATGGACGGCGTCACGGCATTTGTTGGATTGCAGGTGGCCGATCAAATGCCAGCGCAGACGGCCGGGGCAGAGGCCGATTTTCGCCTTGGCCTCCTGCACTCGATTTTCGCCAAAGATCGAAAGACCCAACTCGGCCGCGGCGCAAACCACTTCGGCCGGGTGCCCCTTGGAGACGGCGAGCAACGTCACCGATTCGGCCTGGCGCCCGGACCGGACGCAAGCGGCGGAGATGCGATGACGGACATGATTCAGATTGGCGCAGAGGTCCATGGGTTCAGCACAAGCCGGCGGTTTCCGGGAAGCCGCGCAGGATGTTCATGCTCTGGACGGCTTGGCCGCTGGCTCCCTTGGTAATATTATCCAGGGCGCTCATGACGATGAGCCGCCCGGTGCGCGGGTCCAGTCGCCAGGCGATCTCGATGACGTTGGCGCCGGTGACATTTTTGGTGTCGGGCAGCGCAACGCCCTCCAGGAGGCGGACGAAAGGCTCATGGCCGTAAGCGCTCTGATAGCAGCGCGCCAATTGCTCGCGCCATGCCGCCATTTCGTTTTCATTGGCAAGATGTTTGGCAGGCGTCAGGTAAAGAGTGGCCAATATCCCGCGATTGACTGGAATCAAATGCGGTGAAAATTGGATGACCACCGGTTCGCCCGCGGCCAAGGTCAATTGCTCCTCGAGCTCCGACAAGTGCCTGTGCCGAGGGATGCCGTAGGGCCGCGCGCTCTCGTTGCATTCGGCAAAGAGATAGTCCAACTCCACTTTGCGTCCGGCCCCGGTGACGCCGCTCAGGGCATCGGCGATGATGCCGGTGCTTTTGATCAACCCCGCCTTGAGCAGGGGCAGCACGGGCAGCAGAATGCTCGTCGGATAGCATCCGGGCGAAGCGATCAGGGAGGCGTTTTTGATCTCCGCGCGATAGACTTCGGGCAAGCCATAGACCGCTCTGGCCAGCAATTCGGGCGCGGGGTGGTCGTGCCCGTAGTATTCCTTGTAGAGCGCCGGGCTTTTCAGACGGAAATCGGCGCTAAGATCGATGACTTGACAACCGAGGTCGAGCAGCGGAGTGGCAAACTCCGCCGCCACGCCGTGCGGCAGGGCCAGGAAAACGACCTCGGCTGCTTTGGCCAGCAATGCCGGTTGAGGTTCGCTGAAGCGCAGGCTTTTGGCGCGCGGATCGTGACCGAATTTGGGAAAAACGCGGGCCACGGTCTGCCCCGCATATTGCCGGGAGGTCACCGCCGCCAATTCGGCCTGCGGATGCCGCAGGAGAAGGCGCACCAGTTCTTCGCCCGAATAACCCGACGCGCCCACGATGGCGGCCTTCATCGGATCAGCGCTTGCTGTACTGGAAGCGTTTGCGCGCGCCCGGCTGGCCGTATTTCTCCCGTTCCCTCATGCGCGGATCGCGCGTCAACAATCCCGCCGTTTTCAACGCCGGACGCAAGGCCGCGTCCACCGTCAACAAGGCGCGCGCGATGCCGTGCCGCATGGCTCCGGCCTGGCCTGTGGGGCCGCCGCCGCCGAGATTGACACGAATGTCATACTTGGCGGCGCTTTCCGTCACGGCCAGTGGCGTCAGGGCCATGGTGCGCAGGGTGTCGGTGGGAAAATAGTTTTCGAACGGGCGTCCATTGACCACAATTTTTCCCGAACCCACCGCCAGGCGGACGCGGGCGACAGCCGTTTTGCGGCGTCCCGTACCAAGAAATTCTTTGATGTCTGCCATAGAGTTGGATGTGGGTTATTTGGCCAGGACCAGGTTGGCGGGTTGCTGCGCCGAATGGGGATGCTGGCCGCCCTTATAAACTTTGAGTTTGGTCATCAAGACGCGGCCGAGGCGGTTCTTGGGCACCATGCCGCGCACCGCTAAAGTGATCAGCTTCTCGGGATGCTTGGCGCGCACGCGTTCCACCGTGGTGTATTTCTCGCCGCCTTTCCAGCCCGAATAGGACATGAACTCCTTGTCGGTCTCTTTTTTCCCGGTGACCTTGATTTTCTCGGCATTGATCACGACGACAAAATCGCCGGTGTCCATGTGCGGGGAAAAAATGGGTTTGTTGCGGCCGCGCAAAATATTGGCGACTTGGACGGCAAGGCGGCCCAAAACGGCGCCATCGGCATCCACGACATGCCATTTGCGTTGTTCCAGATGGTTCTTTTCCAAATAAGTTTTCATCAAAGCCCTCTTAGACGAGGGGCGGTGAACTTACCAAAGAACCCGCCGATGTCAACAGGTAATTCGTTATTTGCGTTTTGCGGCTCTAAATGTCGTATACAAGGACCTGGTTAGCTTCAGCTGCTGCTAAAAAGACTTCTCGCGCAAGAGGCGCAGAGGACGCGGAGAAGAGTGGGAAAATTGCCTTTCTCTGCGTCCTCCGCGCCTCTGC
>PLIU01000048.1 GCA_003140095.1 Verrucomicrobiales bacterium
CCGCCGTTGCATTGAACAACCATGTTACTGATCGTCCCGCCCTTCCAGCTCAACGGGCCAGTCACCGTTAGAGCGGCGGGGCCGGCCAGCGTGGGGCCGAAGGAGCCCGAAGTGCCGCCGAACGTTAAACCACCCACCGAAGCGTTCACATAGACCATAACCGTGGGACCACTTCCAATGTTGGGAATGTACGCGTTGTCAGCCGCCTCTGGCATGCCGTTGGGGCTCCAGTTATTTGTCTCACGCCAATCGCCCCCCAGGCTGTTGGTCCAGGTATAGGTGTTTTGCGGCGCCTTGACGACTACGGTAAAGGAATTCGTCGCGGTGAGGTTGGCGTTCACAGAGGCATAACTGTCGCTACCGGTGACGACCGTCGTGATGACGTTGGTGCTGGCCGCTTGGGCCAGGCTCGGTATCCAGGTGATGATGCCATTGTCGTCAATGGTGGCGCCGGCGGGCGGCGCGATCAACCGATAGCTTAAGGAGGCGTGGATGTCCGAGTCGGTGGCTGTGTTGATCACGGTGAGCTGCGTCAACGCATTCACGGTCTGGTTGGCGATGAGCGGCGGCAGGACCGGCACCACGTTTACTTCCTGGACGACAACGTAGAAGCCGTTGGTCGCGCTCAACCTGGGATTCACCGGATCGAAGGGGTCGGTACTGGTGGCGATCACCATGATGTCCACGCCAGCGTTCGGACTTTGGGCCTGGCTCGGCGTCCAGGTAATGACACCCGTGTTGGTATTGATAGTCATTCCGGCGGGCGCATTGAGCAATGAATAACTGAGGGTCGCATTAGTATTCGATTCAGTTGCCGTGTCAACCACGGTGAGCTGTGTCAACTCGTTCACATTCTGTTGGCCAATGATCGCCGGTATCGGGACCACGTTCGGCAGCCCAACGACCACGGTGAAGTGCGTGGTAGCGCTCAGGGGCGGGGTGCCACTGACGGTGGCCTGCACGACGACCGTGTTGGTGGAAGGGCATTGAGTCTGGAGGGGCGTCCAGTTGATTTGACCGGTAGTGGGGTTGATCGTCATGTTTGTGGGCGCGGTGACGAGCGAGAACGAGAACGTTTCAGGCGGCACGCCGGGATCGGTCGCGCTGGCAGTGACATTGAGTGTGGTTAGGTAGCCCACGAACTGATTGGCGATCGCCGCCAGTGTCGGCGGGACGGTGTTGGACAGAATGGTCAGACTCGCAGGCGCACTGGTGATCGTGCCACCCCCATTGGTCACAGCCACTTGGTAGGAGCCAACGTTCCAGTCCTGCACGTTCGTCACAGTTAAAACAGCGTCGGTCGCACCGGCCAAGTTTGTGCCGTCAAACTGCCATTGATAATACAACGGGCCAGGTCCCGAAGCGGCAACCGAAAAAACGGCCCGGCCACCGGGAAAGACCGATTGATTCATCGGCTGCGTCGTTATCTGCGGCGGGATGGTGAACACAAAGTTGTTCGTAAATGACACGCCCTCCGCCGCGGTGTTCGTATACGAGGTCGTTTGGGCGATGGTTCCGCTCGTCAGAGTCTCCAGAGTAAGCGTATACGCTCCTGATCCGGTTCCGACTTCGGTTATCGAGTACGATCCCGGTATTGGCGCGCTGATGTAAAAATTCTTGATGCCATTGGTTTCACCCGCAAGCTCGTCGTCTCCGTCGTCATCCGCAATGACTGGGAACTCACGGTAATAAGAGCCCCCTGGAATTTCGGACACATCTTGCCCGGTGCTTGAGTCGTAGCCGAGGCGGCGACCGAGTGGATCCGTGATTAAGAGTTCGATCGGACAGTCCCCGCTGCCAGCCAAAGCGGGTACTGCCGGTGGCCCCTGCGCGAATGTACGGACACCCGCAACGTGGAATGAATGCTGGGTAATAACATCCGGGTAACTCGTACCGTTGCACTTAAGTCCTGTTGTGTAAAAGACATTGTTCCCAATATGGCCATTTAGAGTAGTGAGTATGGTAGCGATATCTTGACCAGCCGGCGCTGTGGCGCTTCCGCCCACTTTCCAACCCGGATCCATCACCCCCCAATCCCCATTCAGATTTGTGGTAACCAAGATAAAGTGCGAGCCGGAGACCGTCGTGGACTGATTATTGTTGCAAGGATCGGGCCACGTTTTCGTATGCGTTAACTGCACGATTACGTGCTGGCCTTGCCCGCAAAAGTGGTCAGTTAGGTAGGCTGAAATGGTGCTATCGGAATTGATCGGACCTTCGACCCACTGACAAAGAGGAGTTAGATTGTTAAGTTGAGCAGAAGCCGTAGGAACTATGTCAAAATCTTTAAGCCCACACCCACTGTACCCCCCAACGTTCTTCATTGCGACATCCAGCTTGGCAGGAGTGACTTCACTCCCACCCGGGAACGAAGTGAGCATCATGGCAGCAGCACACAGGGCGCAGCCCGTTCCCTGAGTACTGCAGCTACCATTATACGTTGCGGGCACACCGCCACCTGTGGCAGCCTGAAGGAAAAGCGTTGCGGTCAATGGGGCGCAGTATTGAAGCGCTTGCACATTGTTGGTCTTGTTAAGCTCGGGCACGAGGTCGTTGGGATCCAAGACCAGCAGGACGTAGCTGGCGCCGGTAGGCGGGTTCGCAAAATCGCTCGCGGGGACGTTTATCAAGACGCTCTGATAGGGCCCCCCCGCAGCGATCTGCTGAGAGAAAATCACCGGTTCGGTGGAAATAATACTATTAGTCGTCGTGCCCGTGGCCCAAAACAACCCTGCGGTGGTGGCATTGGTGAGCGCGCCGTTGGTTACATAATAGGAGAAATTAAGTCCGCCCTGAGAGTCCCATGCCAGGTAATCTATGGCGAGATCCACCAGCGACAGGGCTATGACAGTGTTATTCTTGTCGGCTGCCGGAAGAGCATTGTTGTAATCCAAAACCAGCAAGACGTAAGTGGCATTGGTCGGGGGATTCTGGAAGTAGGAACCGGGCACGTTGATGAGTCCGCTCGACCCAGAGAAGTCGGGGGGAATGGCCTGCGAGAAAATCACGGGCACGCTGGAATTCGTGTCCTCGAAAATAATATCATTAGTCGTCGTGCCGGTGGCCCAATACAGTTGCGCGGTCGTCGCAACCGGCAGAGCGCCTCCCTGATTTTGATACTTGAAGTCGGCCCCGCTTTTATTGTAGTCCCCATTGAAGGAGACGGCTGAAAGGTCTGGCGGACCCGGCAAACCCGCGACATTAAAGCCGCCGAACGTCGAAACGTAATTCCAGACTTCATCATCAGGAATACTGCCGATCTGCAGCGTCGCTGGCTGATTTTGACTTGGATTGCCGGAGAAGTAGCGAATTTGCCAGTACCAAGAGTCAAGCGGACCGCCGGTGGTACATTGGCCCTTCTCGCACGCGCTGATCCAGACCAAGGGCGGGCCATTTGTGACCGGCAGAATGGCCACGTAGCTTGAATCGATGGAAGTTTCATCCGCAAGGTCAGGACAATAGCAGTCGCAACCTTGCGGAATCGGAAAGCCGTTTACCGTGGTTGCATGATAAAATGTGGCCGCCGGGTCAACTTCGTCGCTGAATACGGGGGTGCCCGTCTCCAAATCGCCGAATGCGCCATACCATGCGGCGTGCGTGAGTCCGCCACCGATGGGGAGCTCCACGTTGATGGGAAAATTCCAACTCCCGAAGCCGCCTGCCTGCGAGTTGATGGTAAGAGTTACGATCGTTTGCGACAGGGCTGACTGCGCCAGCGAGAGGAGTACCGAGGCCGCCAGAAGCAGGGCGGTCGCCGAGGTGTTCTTTGAATTGCTTAAGGCAATGTTCATCTTGGTTTACTGGTCCGTATTGCTACTGCCAGGACTAGCGAGACAAAGTAACAATTGACCCAAAAATGCCGCAAAATTATCACTTCACCGTTCGCTTTGAGTGAAGCGAGTGGCTGCTGTTGATTTCTTACGTGAGGGCTCCGAGGGTTTCAAGAGATTTCCGCAGTTCTTAGCCCGATTTCAGTTGTGGTAATACTGAACACTGTATTCTAGTGACAATAAGCATTTTTGATGCTGGCCGCTTGACGAAGATCGGCAATCGTGCGATCTTGTGCCATGAGACCTATCAGAGTGGGGCCGATGACCCGCCTTGGAAAAATGGAGCGGTGGGGGCGCGGGCTGCGCGAAAAGTTAAAGCTCCACTTGCACTCCGGCGAAGTGGGAAGGCAATTTGAGGCTCAGTCCCCCGGCCTCGACCTGGACGGTCCGCGGAAATCGGTGGGGATGCCGCTGGCGGAGCTTCGAGCAAGCCTTAAAGCCTATGGCCGCCATTGTCGCGTCGAGGCCGCGCCGGGGGAGGTTCAAGAACGAGAGCTTACTGAGACGTTCATCCAGGCGAATCAAACCAAATCAAACCAAATCAAACCTGCGGCAATCGGGGCGTGCCCCGAAATTGGACGGGCAGGTGGCGCAAGAGGCAGGCGGAATGCAGTCCGGT